>NZ_VHIK01000026.1:0-99822 GCF_006680105.1 Bacillus sp. B4EP4a | reverse complement strand
TTATTATTCAATGACCAAAGTTATTTATTATATATCTTATATATATCATATATTTGGGGAAAATTTAGAAGAAAGAAATTTGGGGATGGATAAAACGTAATGAAAAAAATTATGAGAAAAATTTGGGGGTTTACAAAATGACCATCAATGATTCTAAGGTATTAGACCACTGGAAAGCTTTTTCAGGTCCAAACCTTGGGTATGTCATGGAGCAATACGATCTATTTCTAGCCAACCCGGAAGAAGTGGATCCGGAACTGAAAAACTTTTTTGAAGTAGCAGGTCCTCCTTCATTCGATGTATCGGTAGAAACAACGATTGGAAGTGCACCAACTGTACAAACTGGAGAAGTTCTTCCAATGAAGAAAATTATGTCTGCAGTAAAGTTAGCTGAAAATATCCGTGCATACGGACATCTTGCTGCAAATATTTATCCTTTAAAAGAAGAAGCTCTTGACACTGAACAAATTCACTTTGAAAAATATGGCTTGACTGCAGATGATTTAAGGAAAATACCGGCTGACTTTATTTGCCCGGAATCACCTGAAGACGTGAAAGACGGATACGAAGCCGTACAATACCTAAAACAACTCTATACAAAAACGATAGCCTTTGAATTTCACCATGTTAATGACTTGGATGAAAAGCAATGGCTTACTGATATGGTCGAATCCGGAAACATGTTCCCGGAAGTGACTAAAGAGAAAAGAGAACTATTACTTAAACGATTGAATGAAGTCGAAGGATTCGAGAAATTCCTTCACCGCACATATGTAGGGCAAAAACGTTTCTCTATTGAAGGACTGGATGCTTTGGTTCCGATTTTAGATGAAATGATTTCACAAACCGTTCAAAACGGAACGGGGAATGTGAATATTGCCATGGCTCACCGAGGACGTTTGAATGTGCTTGCACATGTATTAGGAAAGCCATATGAGGTCATTTTCTCTGAATTCCAACATTCACCGAATAAAGATTTGGTTCCTTCCGAAGGTTCAACAGGCATTAACAATGGATGGACTGGTGATGTTAAATACCATTTAGGTCTGGATAAACAGATAACTAAAGCAAATATACAAAAAGCAAGGATAACACTTGCCAATAACCCAAGTCACTTGGAAGTAGTCGGTCCAATCGTGGAAGGGTATTCTCGTGCGGCACAAGAAGACCGTTCTGAAAAAGGATTCCCGGTTCAAGACATTTCCAAATCTCTTGCAATCCTGATTCATGGTGATGCAGCATTCCCAGGTGAAGGAATTGTACCTGAAACGTTTAACTTAAGCCGTTTACGCGGTTATCAAGTTGGTGGCGCCATCCATATCATCGCGAATAACATGATCGGTTTTACAACGGAAAGTGAAGATTCACGTTCTACCTTATATGCTAGTGATTTGGCCAAAGGCTTTGAAGTGCCGATCGTGCATGTGAATGCAGATGATCCGGAAGCATGTATGGCTGCTGTGAACCTTGCTAACCTATATCGTGAAAAATACAACAAGGATTTCTTGATCGACCTGATCGGTTACAGACGTTTCGGCCATAACGAAATGGATGAGCCATTGGTGACTCAACCTGAAATGTATGCATTAATTCATAAGCACTCAACCGTTAAAGAGCTTTATGGAAAAAAACTGATTCAATCTGGCGAGTTCACTGAAGCTGAAGTTAAAGCGATTGCTGAGCAAGTAGATACAAGGCTTGCAGATGCATATGCGAAAATTTCCGGAAATAAACCGGAAGCTTCTAAAGAATGTAATCCTCCTGGGATTATTGAAAAAGGACTTCCAGCCATTGATACGGCAGTTCCGAAACAAGAACTTGTTACAATTAACGAAGAACTTGTTAAGTGGCCAGAAGGATTCACTCCTAATAAAAAATTAGGAAAGATCTTATCACGTCGCTTGGATTCCTTTGGTGCTGACGGAAAAGTTGATTGGGCTCATGCTGAGACATTGGCATTTGCATCCATATTGAGTGACGGCACTCCAATCCGTTTGACAGGACAAGATTCAGAGCGTGGAACATTCGCTCAACGTAATATCATGTTACATGATAGTGTTAACGGAAAAACATATTCACCACTTCACACACTAGAAACTGCCAAAGCATCATTCGCTGTTCATAACAGCCCGCTTACTGAAACGGCAGTTCTGGCTTATGAATATGGTTATAATGTATTTGCACCTGAGACACTTGTATTATGGGAAGGACAATTCGGTGACTTCGCTAATACAGCACAAGTGATCTTTGACCAATTCATCGCGGCAGGCCGTGCAAAATGGGGTCAAAAATCAGGTCTTGTCATGCTGCTTCCACACGGCTATGAAGGACAAGGACCAGAGCACTCAAGTGCACGCCTGGAGCGTTTCCTTCAATTAGCGGCTGAAAACAACTGGACAGTTGCCAACTTAAGCTCGGCAGCTCAATACTTCCATATCCTTAGAAGACAAGCTAAGATTTTGGATCAAGAGCAAGTACGCCCGCTTGTCATCATGACACCGAAGAGTATGCTTCGTAATCAAGTGATGGCTTCTACAGCAGGAGAATTCAGTGAAGGCTCTTTTGAATCATTCGTAGAAACCAAAGCTTTGGGCAAAAAACCTAAATCGGTTGAACGCATTGTTTTTGCATCAGGTAAATTGGCGGTTGAACTTCGTGAAAAAGCGGCAACTGAAAAAAATACAGATTGGTTGCAAATCATCAGTATCGAAGAAATTTATCCATTCCCATTCACTGGAGTTCAAGAAGCCCTGAAAAAATATACAAATCTTAAAGAAATCTTCTGGGCTCAAGAAGAACCTAAAAACATGGGTGCTTGGACATTTGTTGAACCACGCCTAAATGCAGCGGCTCCTGGCAATCTTTCAGTAACATATATAGGAAGGAAGCGCAGATCAAGCCCGGCTGAGGGAGATCCACTTGTCCATAAAAATGAACAACAACGGATTATGACTCAAGCAATTACACGCAATAATGAGGGGGAGAAATAAAATGGCTGAAGTAAAAGTACCTGAATTAGCAGAATCAATTTCTGAAGGATCTATTGCGCAATGGTTAAAACAACCCGGTGATCACGTTGAAAAAGGAGAATATGTCCTTGAACTTGAAACGGATAAAGTGAACGTAGAAATCATTTCAGATTATACTGGTACACTTTCGGAACATTTAGCAGAAGAAGGCGATACTGTCCAAGTTGGACAGGCTATCGCCATCGTTGATGAAAATGGATCAGCTGCTGCAGCTCCAAAAGCGGAAGCTCCTAAGGTTGAAGAAGCTAAAGCAGAACCAGCTAAGGCTGAACAAGCGGCTCCTGCTAAAGAGGCTCCTAAAGCTGAAGCGAAAGAAGCATCATCCACTCAACAAGTTATTGCATCACCAGCTGCAAGGAAATTGGCTCGCGAAAAAGGAATTGACTTGACTCAAGTGCCTGTAGCCGATCCACTAGGTCGCGTACGTGTACAAGACGTAGAAGCAGCAAGTAATGCACCTGCAGCACCTGCGGCAGCTCCTAAACAAGCTCCTGCAGCTAAAAAAGCAGCAGCACCTGTTGAAGTGAATGATGACCGCATTGAAGTGGTTAAGATGACACGCCGTCGTCAAACCATTGCCAAACGTCTAGTTCAAGTACAATCCGAAGCAGCCATGCTTACTACTTTTAACGAAGTCGATCTTTCTGCAGTCATGGAATTGCGTAGCCGCCATAAGGATTCTTTCGTGAAAACAAATGATGTTAAACTTGGTTTCATGTCATTCTTCACTAAAGCAGTCATTGGCGCATTGAAAAAATATCCGTTATTGAATGCTGAAATCCAAGGCGACCATATCCTGAAAAAGAACTTTTATGATATCGGTGTAGCTGTATCCACTGATGAAGGTCTTGTTGTTCCGGTAGTAAGGGATGCTGACCGCAAAAGCTTTGCTGAAATCGAGAAGAACATTTCGGATTTAGCTGTTAAAGCGCGTAACAACAAACTGGGACTTTCAGATTTATCAGGTGGTACTTTTACTATCACAAACGGCGGGACTTTCGGTTCCCTATTATCTACACCAATTTTGAATGCCCCTCAAGTTGGAATCTTGGGCATGCATACAATCAAGACTCGTCCGATCGCTGTTGGAGATCAAATCGAAAACAGGCCAATGATGTACCTTGCATTATCTTATGATCACCGTATCGTTGACGGAAAAGAAGCTGTTGGTTTCTTAGTGGCTATCAAAGATATGCTGGAAGATCCAGAACAACTTTTACTTCAAGGCTAATAAAATAATACGAACCCCCATGTCATCATGACATGGGGGTTTTTTGTGTGTGAAGAACTGAAAGGATATTTTCATAGAAAAAAGATAATGGGATTCAAGAAAGGTCATATCTATCTATCTAAATGAATGTTTTTGAAGGTATTTTTGAATGAATTTGAGTATTTTTAAACGTTTATGATTGATTATTGCTTCGTTTTCATATATGATGATGATATTAAAGTGAGGTGGGCGAATTGTTGACAACTGAAAGGCACCAGTTCATCTTATCGATCCTTAAAGAACAAGGAACGGTAAAGCTGCAAGAGCTTGTAGATCAGTTACAAGCCTCGGAGTCGACCATTCGGAGAGATTTAGTGCAACTCGAAGAAATGAAGCTCTTGAAACGCGTGCATGGTGGGGCCTCTTTACTTCAAAGAAAAGGCCTTGAACCAACAACTATGGAAAAGCAATACAAAGCAAGAGCTGAAAAACAACTTATAGCAAAGCTGGCGGCTTCATTCATAGAGAAAAATGATTGTATATATCTTGATGCAGGCACGACAACTGCGGAAATGATTCCTTATTTAAAGGATAAAAATATAACGGTGCTGACGAATGGTCTTATGCATATTCCAAAACTCATCGAATTGGAAATCAAAACAGTGTTAGTGGGCGGAACGATAAAATTTTCGACAAATGCTGTTATTGGAAGTAATGCTGTACAGTTTCTGAATGAATACCGTTTTGATAAATGTTTCTTGGGAATGAACGGCATCCATCAAGATCTGGGTTTCACAACACCCGACCCGGAGGAAGCTCTACTGAAGAAGATGGCATTACGCCTCTCTAACGAGACATACGTGCTTGCTGACAGTTCAAAACTGAATGAAGCTACTTTCGCTAAGGTGGCAGATGTAAGCGATGCCATAATCCTCACTGACAGCAATGATGAAGAGGCTATTGCTCAACTCCATAAAAATCCAAAGATAAAGGTCGTGACCATTTAATGATTTATACAGTGACACTAAACCCATCCATCGATTACCTGGTCGAGGTGGAGAGTTTTCAAATGGGCAAGGTGAATCGAACCAGTTATGATGCAAAATTCCCAGGAGGGAAAGGGATCAACGTTTCCCGAGTGCTTAAAAGGCTGGGAAATAGTACGACAGCGTTAGGATTCATCGGTGGACAAACTGGTGAATTTGTAAAAAGGTTTTTAAGACAAGAAGAGATTTACACGGACTTTACAGAGATAGCTGGAGATACAAGAATAAACGTTAAATTGAAAACAGGGCTGGAGACAGAAATAAATAGCCAAGGGCCAATCATTTCAAAAGGGAATTATCAACAATTATTTAGTCAAATCGAACAGATGAATAATAATGATATCCTCATTTTGTCAGGAAGCATCCCTCCAAGCGTTCCTTCGGATGTATACGAAGCCATGGCAAGGTCTTGTTCCCATAACGGCATTAAAGTGGTGGTGGATACGAGTGGCAAGGAATTACTGAATGTCCTTGCACACCGGCCATTTTTAATAAAGCCCAATCATCATGAACTGGGTGAGCTTTTTTCAACCGAAATAAGAACGGTTGATGATGCTAGGGAATATGGCGCTAAATTGGTTGAAGCAGGAGCACAAAACGTTATTGTTTCAATGGCGGGACAGGGGGCCGTGCTTTGCTCCGGTGGAGAGTCATATTCCGCAAATGTTCCAAAAGGGAACGTCATCAATTCAGTGGGTGCCGGTGATTCCATGGTCGCAGGTTTCATCGGGACATATGAAAGTACAGGGGATATTCTATCTGCTTTCCGCTTCAGTCTTGCAGCAGGAAGTGCTACAGCCTTTTCATCCGATCTCGGTACATTGGATAAAATTGAAGAGTTATTACCGCAAATTGCCATCAATCATCTAACAGGAGGCTGACTCTATGAAAATTACAGACTTGTTAAAATTGGATACAATCATCATCAATCTGCAAAGCGTTACAAAGCAAGCAGTCATTGATGAACTATCAGGAAAGCTAGCCGATGCAGACAGGTTAAACGATGTGGAGGGTTTCAAAGCTGCCATCTTAAAACGTGAAGAGCAAAGCACCACAGGGATTGGTGAAGGGATAGCCATACCACACGCAAAAACAAGTGCTGTAAGGGTACCTGCCATCTGTTTCGGCAAATCTGTCAGTGGTGTGGATTATGAATCGCTTGATGGGCAGCCGGCTCATTTGTTCTTTATGATTGCAGCAAGTGAAGGAGCGAATGCAGATCACTTGGAAACCCTTTCCCGGCTTTCTTCATTACTGATGGATGATAAATTCAGAGCCCAATTGATTTCTGCTACTTCTGGTGAGGAAGTGTTGGAGATAATCAATCAAAAAGAAATGGAAGCCGATGAAGAAGAAATAGAAGAGCAGCAATCAAGTAATGCTGCCAGTGGTAACAATAAAGGAGTTAAAATCCTAGCCGTTACAGCTTGTCCAACAGGAATTGCCCATACTTATATGGCTGCCGATGCGTTAAAGGCTAAAGCTAAGGAAATGGGAATCGATTTCAAAGTCGAAACAAATGGTTCCACAGGAATCAAAAATGGATTAACCTCCGCAGAAATTGATGAGGCGGATGCGATTATCGTTGCAGCTGATAAGCAGGTGGAAATGGATCGATTTAATGGAAAACATGTCATTGTGGTCCCAGTAGCCCATGGAATCCGGAAGACCGAGGAGCTGTTAACCAGAGCCTTGAATCAGGATGCCCCTGTTTACAAAGGAACAGGAAACGATAAAAGTGATGAAGGTGATTCAGCAAAAGGAGGATTGGGGATTTACAAGCACTTAATGAATGGCGTAAGTAATATGCTTCCATTTGTCGTCGGGGGCGGAATCTTGATTGCGCTTTCTTTCTTTTTTGGAATCGAGGCAGCCGATCCGGCAAATCCGGATTATAATCCCATTGCCAAAGCATTAAGTGATATTGGCGGGGGAAATGGTGCCTTCTTCTTACTTGTCCCTGTCCTGGCTGGATTCATTGCTTCAAGTATTGCCGACCGTCCGGGTTTTGCTCCTGGTATGGTAGGGGGATTATTGGCAGCACAGGCTAATGCCGGTTTTCTTGGCGGACTGATCGCTGGTTTCCTTGCAGGTTATGTCGTCTTACTTTTAAGAAAATTGTTTTCCAGATTACCGCAAACACTCGATGGCATTAAACCGGTTTTACTCTATCCTGTATTCGGTATGTTAATTACAGGGTTTATCATGTTATTTCTCATAAATGAACCAGTAACCGCAATTAACATGGGGTTGACCAATTGGCTGCAAGGTTTATCTGGTACGAACGCAATATTCCTTGGCTTGATTCTTGGAGGGATGATGGCTGTAGATATGGGTGGCCCCCTAAACAAGGCTGCCTTCACATTTGGGCTAGCGGCCATTGAAGCTCAAAGTTTCGGACCGCACGCTGCTGTAATGGCTGGTGGAATGGTTCCTCCTCTAGGGATTGCCTTTGCCACTACACTTTTTAAAAGCAAATTCACTGAAATGGAAAGAAAATCAGGATTCACTAATTACTTCATGGGTGCTTCGTTCATTACAGAAGGAGCGATTCCTTTTGCGGCAGCGGATCCATTGCGTGTTATCGTCAGTAGTGTTGTCGGTGCAGCGACAGCGGGAGCACTGTCAATGGCTTTTAACGTGACTCTCCCTGCACCACATGGTGGAATATTTGTCATCCCACTTGTCAATCACCCATTTTTCTATTTGTTGGCCATTTTAATAGGATCCCTCATCACCGCCTTACTATTAGGGTTCTGGAAAAAGAAACGGATATAAAAAAAACTGAAAGAAAGCGGGTCCAAGTGCATTGGATCCGCATTCAGTTTGTAGACAAAAAGGTTTCGGAATGGCATCATTCCGGAACCTTTTTGAATTTTATTGGATGGAAGCAGTTATAAATAGAGGATCTAAGATGACTATCATGCGTATTTACTGCTGCCGCATGAAACGAATAGGCAAACTGTTTTGTTCTCTTGCACATAGTAGCTACTCTCAGGATCAGTTGCCTTTCTTTAATCTCCTTGTTTTCTTCCTTGATGGCACCTGTTTCCTTTTGATAGATGTTTCACTATATCTAAAAATTAAAACCAACTCAAATAATTGTCGAGTTTTTTTTGCTACACCATTTAATCATTGCACCCAGCCTTTTAAACCACTGTGATAATTATTCACATTCTGGGTGTGGTAGAGTCCTTTAACACCTTCTGTACCATCTGATTTAAAGCGACAAGGTTCCAATCCTTTGCTTATTCCATACGAAGAAAAAGTCATTTAAGCATCTTGGCAGAGCGGATTGTCCGATATCAATTTAGTGCCGATCGAGCTTTGGCTAATTGGGGTTTCACAATATTGAAGTGATAATATATCTATAAGAAAAATCATTGTAGATAGCTGTTTATTACCGTTAACGAAACTTATCAGTCATTAAGAACGTACAATATAGTAATGTGACCTAAAAACAGGGAGGAAGTAAGTATGGACTTGACCCCAAAACAACAAAACTTTTTGCTATCATTAACCACTGATTGGCAGACACCGATTCAAATTGCTGGCCGTCTTCCGAAAGAATGGGGAAACCTATCCTGTGTAAATCAGACTCTTAGAGATTTAGTGCGTGAAGGATTGGTGCAAGCTAATCCAGTGATGTTCGGTCTATTCCGATTAACCACGGATGGCATGACCATAAAGGAGTTAGAGTTGGGTGAGAACTAATGATATATGGTCAACTTACACAAGAGGATAAAATTCATTTTATTCGATTAGCTGTTATTTCAATCGTAATTCAACAATGAAAATTAACATTGCCTAAAATAAAAAAACTAAAGACAAACTCGATTTTCATCGAGTTTGTCTTTAGTATGAAAGCGCATCTAATTACAGCGCATGCGCTTTTCTAGTATCCAATCCAAAACTTCAGTCCGGTTGCCGAAAGGGTGATACAAAAATGCGGTTCGCTTCAGGAAACCTCGCATCACTTTAAAAGATATATGATTAATTATTAAATGTGGCTAGAAGCCTATAGCCTATCTGATTTTCAACTATCAGAGCTGGATGGGATTTTTCGCGCAGTTTCAATTGATCGATCCGGATTCAAACCATACTCGCCCTTAGCATTTTAAGGTTGCAGGTTTCTTTTTTAAATAGAATTTCCGTGAAAAACTTCCTCAATCGGTCCACTTTATATGCAGGAGTGGCTAATTGGAAATGTGGACAATACCCCCCCTCATTCCTTATAGATCCAATATTAAAACAAAATAATTATAAAAAGGTTTGCTAATCTTAATATCGACTGGTTTATTAAAGCATGAATTTTTATGTTTATGGGTAATGGAATATAAAATCGAACAAAAGGAGTGAACGTACATGCTGAAGAAAAATACCTTAAAAACTACGAAAAGGGATGATATGATTGATGTTACGACAGAAGTACAGGCATTCATCAAGGAAAAGGGGATTCAAGAGGGGATAGCTCTTATATATTGTCCACATACGACAGCAGGGATCACGATTAATGAAAATGCCGATCCCGATGTTAAAAAGGATATGCTAAGAAGACTGGATGAGCAATACCCATGGAATCATACATTGGATTTACATATGGAAGGAAACACGGCAGCCCATTTGAAATCAAGTACGGTTGGTTCTTCACAGCAGGTGATCATCCATAAAGGGAGCTTGATCCTTGGCACTTGGCAAGGTGTATATTTTTGTGAATTCGATGGTCCCAGAGATAGGCAATATTTTATTAAATTATGTGTCGACAGGTAAATTGGAAAGTACGGCAAGGTTGAAGTGGGAGGAAGCGGATTGGACGATGTTTGGATTGAAGGAAGTAAAGTAATATTGAGGAATGTTAAACAAGCCGATTTAAAACGTTTATGGAGCCTGAAATATGGAGAAGCCGATCCAGAATGGAAAAAGTGGGATGCACCTTATCATCCACTTGAACTCATTGATTTCCAAACGTATATCGATAAAGAAGCGAAGCATAGAACCTATGATGAAAAAATGGGGGCTTACTCTGAGCTATTACTGGAAAAAAATGATCAAATAATAGGATCTGTTGTATATTACTGGGAACATGAACCTTCCCGTTGGCTTGAAATCGGAATTACGATATTTGAGCCCAAGTATTGGAATGGCGGTTATGGAACAGAATCGTTAATGTTATTCATAGGCTATTTATTCGAAAAAATGGAGATTGAGCGGGTGGGTCTGACGACATGGTCAGGTAATGAACGCATGATCGCAGTTGGAGAAAAGGTAGGTATGCAAGTAGAGGGAAGAATGAGAAAATGTCGTTATCATGATGGTTATTATTATGATTCAATCAGAATGGGAATGCTACGGGAAGAATGGGAATCATTAAAATTCTGAAGTTAATAGACCCCCGTGAAAATTTTTCCTTCATTTCCTTGGAAAAAATTTAGCACTGTTTTCTCCCAAATGGTCTGTTATCCTTGGAAGATGCTTAACGAGGAGGTTACAGGATGAAATTATCAGTATTATTAACCGTGATAATGACTCTAAGTGTCATCATACTTGGGATAGCTTTTCCTAAGGGAACGACCAGTAAAGCTTCGGATGGAGCAACCAAACATGTCATTAAACAAGGTGAATCGATATGGGATATTGCGAAGCAGTACGGTGTTCCAATCGGAAAGTTGAAAGAAGTCAATAATAATGTAAATAATGTTGCCGAGCCCGGTAAAACATTAATTATTCCACATGTAATGAATGAAAAAGATAAAGAATTATTAGCAAGGCTTGTGCATGCAGAAGCTAAAGGGGAGCCATACAGAGGTAAGGTTGAGGTGGCAGGAGTTGTTTTGAATCGTCTTGATAGCGATGAATTTCCTGATACGGTACGGGAAGTGATTTATCAAAAAAACCAATTCTCGCCTGTTGGTGATGGCAGTATAAATAAACCAGCAGGAGATGATGCCAAGAAAGCTGTCAATGAAGCATTGGCGATTCATGGGTATACAAATGATGCCTTGTATTTTTGGAATCCTAGTATTTCGGACAGTGAATGGATGAAACAATTAGATGTAATAAAAATTATCGGCGGCCACCATTTTGCCATATAAACTATATCACAAGAACCGGCTTTCCAAAGGGGAGGCCGGTTTTTTATTTTTGAAACCTTCCGTTAAACGATATCAGCCCACATCTCGCGGGGATTCAATTCATAAATGCTGTTTTCACGGTACATGATACTCCCGATAATGAGTTCACGTCTTATTGTTGCATAATCATCATGGAAAGACTGGATGAATTCATTCAATTCTTTTTCTGGATATTTCCGTCCCTTTTCCAAAAGGCTGGCTATATGATGAAGAACGATCATTTTCTTTTTTCTCTGTGCAGGTATGGTTTTTAGTCGACCATCTGGCATCAAAAAGTTTTCAAGGATCTTTTTGTGTTCTAAATTCAGCTTTTGATTATCCATTTTATTGGAATCCCCCTTAGTTGAAACCATTTTAGGTAATGCTGATGAATAATGCTTCAGGACATCTTCATTCAAAAAATAATATACCGTATTTTTTTCCCTTCGATCCTTCACTAAATTAATGTCCTTCAATTTAGTTAAATGGTGTGAGATTGTCGGGGCCGTCAATTTTAATATTCCGGCAAGTGCCTGTCCGTGTTTTGGACCATTTGCCAGGATGGATATAATTCTAATCCTTGTTACATCACCAATCGTTTTATGGAAAGCGACCAATTTTTCTAGTTGCACTTTAATCCCTCCCTTAATTAGATTATCATCTAATTAGATGATAATCTAATTAAGGGGTGATAATCAAGTTAATATTCACTTTTCTATATTGCTTGGAAGATCTAATGTATACTTTAGTTGAATACTAAAAAATTAATGCGGAATTAAGGAGCTGTAACATGGCTAATACACATGTTTATACAAAAAAAGAAGAAGTGGTCAATGCGATAACCCACGGTGTCGGCGTTTTGTTAAGTATTGCAGCACTTGTGTTTTTAATCATATTCTCAGCCCAAACAGGATCGCCTTGGAATATAGTCATTTCAGTCATTTATGGTGTTTCCATGCTACTTTTATACGTCTCTTCCACTTTAGTGCATAGTTTTCCAGAGGGCAAAACAAAGGATATATTTGAAATCTTTGATCATTCAGCCATATATATATTCATTGCAGGAACATACACGCCAATCATGCTTCTTGTGATCCAAGGGTCACTAGGCTGGACACTGCTGGGTATAATTTGGGGAGTTGCCATAGTTGGGGTCGTCTTCAAAGCTTTCTATGTGAAAAAATTCCTCTTCCTTTCGACGATTCTCTATATTGCAATGGGGTGGATGATCGTTATCGTTTGGGGACCACTTACAGCAACGATGCCAACAGCTGGTATCCAGTTACTGATTGCAGGTGGATTGCTTTATACGTTTGGAGCCATATTTTATGTTTGGCGCGGTTTTCCGTTTCATCACGCGGTTTGGCATTTATTCGTGCTTGGGGGATCTGTCACACACTTTTTTGCGGTATTGTTTTATATCCTTCCACTATGATCACTTGGTCGATTTAATGTATATGAGGAAATCTTGAGTTTTATTTGACCTCTATTAGGAAATAGATAAGGTATACAGACTAAAGGAGGAAAAACTCATGAGAAGATCAATCAAAATATTATCAGTGCCGTTTGCCGCTGTGCTTGTTTTGGCTGGATGCGGCGAAGAAAACGATGAAGTGAAAAACCCGCTGGTTCAGGAAAATGAAAATCAAGCTGAAAATAATCCTGAAACAGGAACGGATAATAATGAAAAATTGCCTTTCACTTATAAGGATTTTCAATTGGAAGCGGATTATACAGGCAATGATAACGAATACGAAGCTGAATATGATACCATGGGAGCTCAAACAGAAGCTTCGATCAAGGACAAACTTAACAAACATGAAGTTCACGGTGATGAAGCAATGAAAGAATTGACCCCGATTCTAGAAAAATTGACATTCACCAAAGATTCATCAGAGGAGGAGGTCATTCAAGAAGTGACAAAAGCTTTTAATTTGAAGGATGACTATCAAGAATTTGATTTAGAGGTCGTTTTCGAAGATGGTACGAAAAAAGAATATAAAGTGAATAATAAGTAACTAAAGCCGTTACTATATATCCTTAAGTAATTAAATGGCAGCATGTTCATGTGTGTCCTCAATAGTTGTCAAATTACTGTTACTATAGTAAAATGATTACGGTTAGCAAAGGGGATAATATACATTTGCTATTTATATTCGGACTTATGGGGATAGGACCGCAATAATTACTTGTAAAAAAGATTCTTTTTTAAGAGTCTTTTTTTTGTGCAAGTGTTCGGGAATTTGAATATAAATGAAAGAGAGGGTACCACAAGCAGTACCCTCTCTTTCATTTACCCATCATTGGGAAAGTGGTGCATTTTTTTTTGGTAGCATATTAGCCGAGGCTAACCTTGAACGGATTGTAATGCCAAGCCATGATGCAAGGAATGCCTTTAAAACGCCTACGATTATAAATGGAGCAAAACCGCTGGCAAATGCCACTGGCCAAGATAATGAACTCATATATTTTAACCAAACCGTACCGATGACTAAAGTAATTATCATCCCGATTGTATTGGCAAGGAAAGCCATTGCAACTGAGAAACGGGTTTTTTCCAATATCAGCCCCGTTATATATACTGTCGGGATATAGGATAATAAATAACCGCCTGTCGGACCGAATATCTTAGCTAATCCTCCAGACATTTCAGCGAATACCGGCACTCCCGCTGCCCCTATGAACAAGTATAATAAAACGGAAGAAGTTCCATAACGTGAACCGAGTATCGTTGCTGCCAGTCCGACTGCTAGAGTCTGTCCTGTAATCGGTACTAAGGGCAGTGGAATTGTAATTTGGGCAAGTATTCCTATAAGTGCTGCAAATAAAGCTGTAACCATCATCATTCTTAACTTCTCATGACGCTCCTTCATTGTGCTTCCCCCTAATGTAAACCTATTTATATGACGAGTTAACATATAAAGAATTTTAATATGTTAACTAAACACTGTCAATGATATTATGGATTTTAATTCATTAATGATTTATTAGACTACATTGTTTGTAAGTGAACACAAGGGTAAAATTCAAAACTTGGAAAATAAATGAAACTTTTTTAATGCATAATTCGTATGAATGGTAAGCGAAGAAAATGGAGGGGATTATAACAATAGACTATCAATGTTGGTAAAACGCTTATCCCAGGTCCTTAAAATAGTATGCGGCTTGGAAAAAATCGAATTTAAAGGATGAAAGAGATGGAGTTATTTGGGGTTCCATTAGAAACAGTCTATTTATATGGATTAATTATATTCGGGGGGCTAACATTCTTATTTATCTTGTTTAATGATATATTTTCCGGCCTTGAATTACCGGATATATTTAATCCTACACTCATTTTTAGCTTTTTGACCGTGTTTTTTGCGAGTGGGTTTTTACTTGAATCTCTTTCAGGACTTCATGCTGGATTGAGTGCCGGCATTTCCCTGATCATTTCATTTACCATCGTCACTTTACTGAATGTATTTGTTTTGCTTCCCATCTCATCAGCGGAAGAAAGTTTGACATTTCATGATAATGATCTGAGAGGGAGGGTCGGCAGGGTTCTGACATCAATCCCGGTTGACGGGTTTGGGGAAGTCCTTATTGAAAGCATCAGTGGAAGCATCGCGAAAACTGCGGCCAGTTATAAGAATGAAGGAATTGTTTCGGATTCAAAGGTCTTGATCATCGAAGTTAAAAACGGGGTTGTCTATGTTATGCCCCACCAGGATTAAAAAAGGTAGGAGGTAGTTTATGTTTAATTTGATTTGGATTGTCGTCGCCATTGTAGCATTTTTACTTATCGCACTTATTGCTGTCTTTATTACGAAATACCGCACGGCTGGTCCTGATGAAGCATTGATCGTGACTGGAAGCTACTTAGGAAGCAAAAATGTTCACATCGACGAATCAGGAAATAAAATAAAAATCGTCCGCGGAGGTGGCGCTTTCGTTCTCCCGGTGTTCCAGCAAGCGGAACCACTAAGCTTGTTGTCAAGCAAACTTGAGGTCTCAACTCCTGAAGTATATACAGAACAGGGAGTTCCAGTCATGGCTGATGGTGTATCGATAATCAAGATTGGCGGTTCAATCACCGATATTGCCACAGCAGCGGAGCAATTCCTTGGTAAATCCAAAGATGACCGTGAACAGGAAGCACGGGAAGTCTTAGAGGGACATCTTCGTTCCATCCTTGGGTCGATGACAGTCGAGGAAATTTATAAAAACCGCGAAAAGTTTTCCCAGGAAGTACAGAGGGTAGCCTCGCAGGATTTAGCTAAAATGGGACTCATCATCGTATCGTTCACCATTAAAGATGTTCGGGACAAAAATGGATATCTTGAATCCCTTGGTAAGCCAAGAATCGCACAAGTAAAGAGGGATGCCGATATAGCTACCGCAGAAGCAGAGAAAGAAACGCGAATCAAGCGCGCAGAAGCATCGAAGGAAGCACAGCGAGCTGAACTTGAAAGGGCAACAGAAATTGCGGAAGCCGAAAAAATCAACAAGCTAAAGGTTGCGGAATTCCGTCGCGAGCAGGATATTGCCAAAGCACGAGCTGACCAAGCTTACGATCTTGAAACGGCTAGATCTAAACAGGATGTAACAGAACAGGAAATGCAAATCAGGATCATTGAACGTCAGAAGCAAATTGAGCTGGAGGAAAAAGAAATCCTTCGCCGTGAAAAGCAATATGATTCAGAAGTGAAGAAAAAGGCGGATGCCGACCGTTATGCGGTAGAGCAGGCAGCCTCCGCTAACAAGATGAAACAGATTACAGAAGCGGATGCCGATAAGTATAAAATTGAAGCCATGGCGAAAGCGGAAGCGGAACGTGTTCGTATGGACGGTCTTGCTAAAGCGGACGCACAAAGGGCACAAGGTACGACAGAAGCGGAAATCATCCGGTTAAAAGGGGTAGCCGAGGCCGAAGCCAAGCAGAAGATTGCAGAAGCCTTTGAACAGTTTGGGCAAGCGGCTGTAATGGACATGATTTTGAAAATGCTGCCGGAGTATGCAAAACAAGTGGCAAGCCCGCTTAGTAATATCGACAAGATCACTGTAGTGGACACGGGTGGAAGCGGTTCGAATGGCGGGGCTAATAAAGTGACCGGGTATGCAACGGATTTAATGGCATCCTTGCAGGAGTCATTAAAGGCATCTTCGGGAATTGATGTCAAAGACTTGCTTGAGAATTTCTCAGGAAAACGAAATTTACCATTCACCACCATCAGCCAGGAGAATATCGAAGCGAACATGAATATGGCAGCAGGCAAGGATGAGTAACAGAGAAAAATAAAATGAAGAAAGGTAAGAGCACTTATATGCTCTTACCTTTTTTTTGAATAGTGCTCGTTTAAAAAAGGCTGGATCAGTTTAACTGGCCTTTTATACTTAACAAATATGTTCGTCATACTCGGTTTTCAAGTAATTTATCATCTTTTGTTTTTGGTGGGAATAATGAAAGCAATTAAAATAAAAGGAAAAGTCGTTAAAAAAAGTGGATTTTTATCATCGAAGCCATAAGAATTTAAAATTATGATAGGGCTTCTTATGAAGCTCCTATAGTTAGTGGAAAAGTGAAGAACGCGAAGGAGTTACATTAATAATCCTCAGTTATTTTACTAAAAGCTCCCGTGAACCCAAAAAGAAAAACGTCCCCACATCTTGCAGAAACCATAATAAACATTTACTTTTCTGCCGAGATTATTAAGAGCATGGGTCTATGAAGTTCTTCTTTCATTTCGGGAATACTCTTTAACATTTCTTCGGAAGGAATTGGTCTCTGGAAGTAGGAGAAAACCTCATCGTTTTCACACCAGAGAAACCGGGAACCTACATGTGCAGCTGCTGGATGGGAATGATCCGCGGTGTGATCATTGTGAAAGAAGCATAGGAGGAAGTAAAGGCTCCATAAAAGAAATCATCTGTATCCAATGGGGGTAGCTGGTTTTTAAAAAAATTAAAAAATCAAGTTGACAGTCACCATACTACGTGTTACAGCATACCCTGTAGTAAGTAACACTGGATACCAACAGCACTGAATAGTGAAGTTGCAAAAATATTTTTAAGAAAAAGTTGACACCTCTGCTACTCAGTGTTACAGTTTAGAAGTAATAAGTAATACTAAATAGCGTGATTTCCCAATAGCTATTCAGTAAAAATTTCCCTCAATACTAAGTATATAAGTCACAAAATAGAGGAGGCTCTGAACATGGAAAATTTAACTGAAATGCTGAAGGGTTCACTGGAAGGCTGCGTGCTGGAAATCATCAGCCGCCATGAAACATATGGCTATGAGATTACCCGACGCCTGAACGAGCTTGGGTTTACTGAAGTCGTAGAAGGGACGGTCTACACCATCCTCGTGCGATTAGAAAAGAAAAAACTGGTGAACATAGAGAAGAAACCGTCAGATATGGGGCCGCCCCGCAAGTTTTACTCACTTAATGAGGCTGGCCGCCAGGAACTTGAATTATTTTGGGAAAAATGGGATTTTGTATCGTCGAAAATCAACGTCTTAAAGTCAATCTAGCTTCATAAGATATTCCGTACGATATTTTGGAGTGACTTGTTCAGCTTTATAAAAAAGGAGGAAAAATAACATGATGGAATTGTTCAAAAAAATGATTGGTGATAAAAAAGAGTATAAAATGATGATGGCACGGGTTGAAGCCCTGCCAGAGGACTACCAGTTTGTATTTAAGAAAATTCAAAACTACATGTGGAATTTCTCAGCAGGCAACGGGATGGATATGCTGCACATGCAGTATGAATTAATCGAGTTGTTCGAAGCCGGTGCGGCGGAAGGCAGACAAGTGCTGGAAATCACTGGGGACGACGTGGCGTCCTTTGCCGACGAACTAGTGGCAAACGCTAAAACCTATGTCGCCAAGTATCGTGAAGATTTGAATCAAAGTATCATGAAGCGATTGGGAAAAAATAAATTCAATAGATAATACTGACTGAATAGCTGGTTACAAATGTGAATTGCCACCTTCGCTATTCAGTTATATTTTCACCTCGGTAATAAGTAATACTGATTATCAGTCAGACTAAATAGAAGAGTATAGGCAATCTAGCTCCGCAAGGCGCTCGACCGGATAATTATGGATCTCGCAAGCGGCCTTGCTGCGCTATTTATAAGGAGGAAAAAAGTATGAGCAATGCAGCGATTTCTGTAAAAGGGTTAAAAAAATCCTTTAAAGACAAGGAGGTCTTAAAGGGGGTGGATTTTGAGGTGCGGCGTGGCGAAATTTTCGCACTGCTGGGCTCAAATGGAGCGGGCAAGACGACGACGGTCAACATCCTCTCGACACTGATGAAGGCCGATGGCGGCGAAGTAGGTATTTGCGGCTTTGACGTCCAGCGTCAACCTGATCATGTTCGCCAGAGCATCAGCCTGACAGGGCAGTTCGCAGCTTTAGACGGCATGCTCACCGGGCGGGAAAACCTGATGATGATCGCCAAGTTGCGGGGAGTTTCCAATCCCGCTCAAGTCGCTGACAATCTGCTTGCAAGATTCAGCCTGACCGATGCGGCCAACCGCCGGGCGGACAAATATTCCGGCGGGATGAAGCGCCGGCTTGACATCGCCATGAGCCTGATCGGGACGCCAGCAGTCATTTTTCTCGACGAACCGACGACAGGGCTTGACCCCGAAGCGCGGATTGAAGTCTGGAATACCGTCAAGGAGCTTGCCGGCGGCGGCACAACCATCTTGCTGACGACCCAGTACCTGGAGGAAGCCGAACAACTGGCGGACCGTATCGCCATCCTGAATGGCGGAAAAATCATATCGACCGGTACCCTTACCGAACTTAAGGAGATGTTCCCGCCAGCGAAAGTGGAGTACATCGAGAAGCAGCCGACATTGGAGGAAATTTTCCTCGCAATCATCGGCAAAAAGGAGGAGATGTAAATGAAAAGCAAAACAGGGGTACTACTAGGGCGTTTAATGCGCAACATCATGCGCAGCCCGGATACAATTATCACGGTGGCGATTACGCCGATTATGATGCTGCTGCTGTTTGTCTACGTATTTGGCGGCGCCATAGAGACAGGCACGGACAACTACGTCAATTATTTATTGCCGGGAATCTTGCTGATGGCTATCGCATCCGGTGTCGCTTACACTTCCGTGCGGCTGTTTACGGATGTAAAGAGCGGGCTGATGGCGCGTTTCATTACCATGCCCATCAAGCGCTCGTCGGTATTGTGGGCTCACGTGTTGACCTCGCTTGTTTCCAATGCGCTTACTGTCGTGGTGGTTATCCTCGTCGCGCTCTTGATGGGCTTTCGTTCCAACGCTGATATCCTGGATTGGCTCGCGGTAGCTGGGATACTCGGGCTGTTTACGCTGGCGCTGACATGGCTGGCTGTCATTCCCGGATTGACAGCGGGGTCTATGGAAGGGGCGACAGCCTACTCATACCCGCTGATTTTCCTGCCGTTTATCAGTTCGGCCTTTGTCCCCACCGAAACCATGCCTAAAATTGTCCGTGCGTTCGCTGAGAACCAGCCCGTGACTTCAATCGTGAATGCGATTCGTGCCCTCTTGTATGAAGGGTCTGTTGGCAAAGATATCTGGATCGCGCTTGCCTGGTGCGTCGGCATCATGGTCATCGCTTACTTCTTCGCCAGTAAACAATTTAAACGCCAGTTAGGGTAAGTACACCATTATGGGATTAGCCATATCAATAGTCAGCCGCTGAGATGAATGCATTTGCAATCACATGGAAGGCTGTTTAAATGCCGGGGCAACCATCGATGAAATCATTGAAACCCTAAAAATTGGTGTGATTGGTGGCGGTTCGATCACTTATCCCAACGCGAGGTTTGCCATGCATGCTTTAGAAGAATTCACAGCGGGTAGTGCTCTTTCGCAGGAGGAGAAATTAAAAGAAGAAAGTGCATAGATATAATTGACTGTAAAAGTGTAGATTCCGAGGCAAAATCGCTTTGGTAAATAATGTGATTAACTTAAGGAACTATGGATTACATTTCAGTTGGAATGTAATTCATAGTTTTTTTTCGATTGAAGGAAAAAATTTTAAGGTAGCACGAAAAGAGAGAATTTTTCTCCCTTAAATCGGATTTCGAATCCTTCCAAGTCCTCTGAATGAGGACTTTTTGCCTCACAGTTTGTGTCAACTCTGCGATAAGTCTTATAGCAAATCATGTTTGAGGTAAAACTATAATCGAAATACCTAAATGGACGGGGGTTAATTTGCGTACAAGTGGCAAGCCCGCTTAGTAATATCGACTAGATCACTGTAGTGGATACAGGTGGAAGCGGTGTGAATGGCGGAGCTAATAAAGTGACTGGGTATGCAACGGATTTAATGGCATCTTCGGGAATTGATGTCAAAGACTTGCTTGAGAATTTCTCAGGAAAGTGAAATTTACCATTTACCACCATCAGCCAGGAGAATATCGAAGCGAACATGAATATGGCAGCAGGCAAGGAAGAGTAACAGGGGAAATTTTAAGGAGGTAAGAGCTACTTGTATGCTCTTACCTTTTTTTGAATCGTTTTCGTTAAAAAAAGTCTGCCCTAATATAATTAATAAATATGTTCGTCATATTTCTGTGAACTCTATGGAATATTCATATTCGAAGGTTACCAAATTTAACAGTTTTCAGTTTTAGGTTTAGCTTTTTTTTCCACTGGTATTGCTTATCTTCTTTATTTTTATCTTAAAAAAATGTGGGTCCAACCAGGATAGTAAGCGTTACTTTATTAGTTCCTATATTTGGAATGATTTTTGGGGGGGTATTTTTAAATGAACACACTAAAATAAGTACTTATCTAGGATTAGCAATAATTATGACAAGTATATTTTTTGTGTTAGGTGTTACGACACTTATGTGTGCACCAATGGGACCAATTCGTGAAAGCGATGGCGGCAGAGACTTTATTAGAAATTTGTTTAAAGAAGCAACAAATATTATGAGAGCGTGTAATCTCTTACGAAGTTAGTGGGGGAAGCTCACTCATATAGACAACTCCTTCAGAATGTAATTACATAGATTTTATTTAGGCCCAACAACCGTTCTGATCATATTCTAAACAAAAGAGGTTCAAGGACAATCGATCCGGTCCTGAGGTATGGGTTCTATACCAGGTAGCGGACGATAAAAGTACAAATCTTAATCAGGTAAATCAGTGGCTAACGAAAGTACCGTATAGTCCAAATGATGATTTGAATAAAAATGGGAAATTTAATTCTTTCTGGACTAGAAAATCTATAAGGGAGTCTGCCGACAAAACGGGGATATAATACGTTAAGTAATTTTCAGTCTAAAAGTCGATTCACTTAATATTCATTTTTTTATCATGGATTTTACCATTTCCGAGCCTATTCTGATTTTCCTAAAATATTCTAATGTTCAAACTTTCACAAATTGTTCACAACAACAATGAAAACGCTTACGATTTTCGTTATATAATATACATATCTTAACTGATTTCATAGTATTGCACCAATTATCATACAATTTTTAATAAATATTTGAATAGACAGAAAGGAGATAATCAGATGATCTTGAAATCGTTGAAAAAAAAGGGCATAACGACCATCATTTATTATAAAGAAGGAGTATTAAAAACATGTAAGGGTCAATTGCATAAACTTAACCTCAATGAACAAACCCTTTCCTTAAAGGATGAAAATCAAAAGATTTTCTCTATTCGTTTATCTCGTATTATGGAAATATACTAACTTAATTACTTTCATTTAACTAATTAAAGTTACAATATATTTATTAATCCCGAATCTTTAGTATATTACTAGAGGTTCTTTTTTCATATATGGAAAGCTAAAGGGTCGTTTAGCATTCCTGTAGTTAGTAATAAAGGAAACTGCCTCGATAATGCCTGTGTAGAATCGTTCTTTTCACATTTTAAAACAGAAATGTTGTATCAAATTGATTGTAAAACAGAGGAAGAGTTAATACAAGCTATAGAAACATATATGTATCATTACTATTATAAGTGATTCCAAAAACGACTAAACCACCGTGCTCCAGTAGAATACCGAATCACGGTGGCTGCATAGTCTTTTTTAGCACTGTCTACTTGACAGAGGTAAGTTCTCTACCTTGGCCAGAGGTGCGGTCTTTTCTGGGTATTAAACCCTCACGCTGATGATTCATGTTCCATCTTGCTAGATCGCCAAAAAAAGCTGGTTAAATGAACATAGACAAACCAACAGAACCGTCTGTCCTGGTGGTTGTTTAGTTGCCTTTACTCCTCTTCATAGAGCGTAAGAAAGGAATCCGGCTCGGCACTTCCCTCTGCGATCGCGTTTACCCTGTCGACGAACTCCGGTCGAATCAGATGACGCAACGGCTGGTCTACTTGATTCAATTGTTTGAATGCCTCCCTAGCCAACTCATCCCATTCCTTGTAGCGATACAGATAATCATCCGGCATCACTACGGTGCTAGAAGTCCCTTCCTCCGGTTCACACTCAAAAGGTTCGTCTAACCCGAGCGTAGCATAGTCGCATGTGATTTGCTCTCCGGGAAGAATATCCCTCGACGCCAATTCAATCTCATAGACCGTCGATACCACATTTGGACTGAAGCTATGATTCATGTATCTGGCATGATCCCAGCACAGCACGTAGTTATCGTCATCGTTGAGGTAGGCATATTTATAGACGATTTCCCTTCGCACGAGATCAAGCGATTCAATTTCATCTTCCTCGAGAATGATGTCCAAATCATCCAATGCCCAGATGATCGTTCCTTTGGGGATCATTTTTGTGGCAAAAACACCCACACCAATCTTTTCATTGACAAACCGAATCTCGGTATCTGGATGTATCATCGATTCTGTTCACCCTTTCTCAAAACTTACTATTACTATATACAGCAGTTTCGTTTAAGTGACCGGTCGTTCGCGTATTTTATCCAAGTTCAATCAGCGGAATGTCCCCCTGGAAAACGAGAAAGCTCTTTTATTTTTGTTCCACAATCGGGAGCTTTTTTACATTCAAAAATCATCCTGCCATAAACGATATCTTTTGAATGCCGAATACACCTTCAAAATATGTTTCTTCAATGGTATAACCCCTTTCTATTTAACTACTGCCACCTTAGTTGAAAAAGCACTTATTCTAAATCTCATATTATTAATTCTAACATCTCTCTTATTCATAGACAGAAGCACATACGTAGCGATCATTAGAATCATATATTGTTTAAGAAATCATTGCACATGTTTCACGTGCAGCATTAATTGGCGAAAGGAGTGATGAAATGTTAAATGGGACAAGTTCATTGTCCATTTCTATATTAGGCAGCAGTGGAGGTGTTGCAAAAGCGGTATTGGCCATTCTAAATCAATCCGCCCAAGATAAAAATGACCCTATGTACTCCATCATTAGCACTTCCCAGCTTCACCTAATTGATGTTAAACAAAAGGATAAAGAGTATTACGACCAATTATTCCCTAACCTTGCCGATAAAATAAAAATTTACCAGCTTGACCTCACAGTTTTAAGTCACTTTCAGAAACATTTAAAAAAGACAAAAACGAAAGTAGTCATTGATGTTTCATGGGCCGATACAATTGAGATGATGAAATGCTGTAACGAATTAGATGTTTTTTACGTCAATTCTGCCCTCGAGAATACCGAGGTTGATGAGGACGAAAGTCTATATGGTTTCCCATTGACAGAGCGATATATTAGATTTGAAGATAGCAAAAAAAATCTTACCAATATAAAGGCGATTGTTGGCTCGGGGATGAATCCTGGTGTAGTGCAATGGATGGCCATAAAACTCATAAACGAAAATCCGGATCAAAAACCATTAGCCTGCTACATTGTGGAGCATGACGATTCCTTTTTTAAAGACAAAACGTTAATCAAACCTAACACACTCTATACTTCTTGGTCGGTCGAATGCTTCCTGGATGAAGCGATATTAAGCTACCCTATGTTTGTCCATCATCATTTGCCACAATATTTTTATGAAGAAGTTTATGCAATGGAGTATAAAGTAAGGTTAGGGCAAAAAGAGTTTTATGGTTGTCTAATGCCACATGAAGAAGTGATTACATTAGGTAAATTATTTGATATGCAATTGGGGTTTATTTATCGTGTTAATGAATATACAACGGAATCAATCCGAAATAATTTGGCTAATGTAGACGTTCTCTGGGATTGGAATCAACAATTGCTTGATCCAGATGTAGGTGAAATTGAAGGTGAAGACCTAGTTGGTGTCCTATTAGTTTACGAGGATAGCGAAAAGTATATATATAATGTGATGAAAAGTAGTGAAATATATCCGAAATTCAAAACAAACGCCACGTACTTCCAAGTTGCTTGTGGCATTTATGCTGCTATGGCCAGCATAATCCTGGATGACCTTTCTTTATGTATCCATTATGTTGATGAGCTTTTGCTAAACACCAAGAGCAAGTACGGAGGGTATTTAACCTACCATATGACTGACTTTGTCACAGGAGAAAATAAAGGCTCCGATGGATTATTGCATCAAAGACTTAAATGGATTGAATAGGCTGATTGATAAGCAGAGACATTGCATTCATTTGTTTTCTAAAGCATCCTAATAAGTTGATGCACTGCTAGTTAATTTGTTATTGACGTCCCTCTTTCATTTACAAAATCTATTTAGTTAGGAGATTAGAATGGGAAAAGCACTTATTATTGTTTGTGGTGGGGTAGCTTCAGTAGCCATTCATAAATGTTGCCCATGATTGAAATCGTTCACATGAAGGGTCATTTAACTAACAGGTGCAATATTCGTCAGAAAAGAGGAATACACGGAGCAGCATTCTTTAATGAGTTATTCCGTAATAGGGCGCTTTTGTTGAATAACGAAATTCTCATTTTATTGTAGTTAAATCTTAATGTTGTTGTAGTAAATAAGGTCATATGTTGTACAAAATAGGATAGATAAAGCTGATAAAGTTCTGACTTTATCTATCCTTTTATTTTACCTTATATAATGTGTGACATTATATATTACTTCCTTTTTATCAAGTCATTTCATCATAACCTTGACTTATAATAAAATTTATATGCTCTTATCTTTTTTTTGAATAGTGCTCGTTTAAAGGCAGGATCAGTTTATCTGGCCTTTATACTTAACATATATGTTCGTCATACTCGGTTTTCAAGTAATTTATCATCTTTTGTTTTTGCTGGGAATAATGAAAGCAATTAAAATAAAAGGAAAAGTCGTCAAAAAAGAGAGGATTTTTATCATCGAATCCATAAGAATTTAAAAAATCCGAGATTATTTTTTCTTGATCGACTAAGTCGAACAAGCCGGATACATAAAAATGATAACTGAATTTATCATATAAAAAAAGGTATCCTGTATCATCAAAAATATTTTTCACTGTAAGACCATCCAATTCTAACTCACTCCTTCCTTACCAATATACCTTTTTATCGATAAAATTATTCAGTGCTCATCTTTCGGGGAATATTATTATATTTAATGCAGCGTGTTTTTTATACCTTCAATGTATTAAAGGTATGAAATAAAGGCAGGTAGAAGAATCGGGAACGAAAAAAGCACATCCAATAAGGATGTGCTTTCATAAAAGTATTATTTGTACATTTCAGCTACTTGCTTTTGCAATTCGCTATTTTCAAGGTACTCATCATAACTCATTTGCTTATCGACTGTACCTTTTGGTGTAAGTTCAATGATACGGTTCGCTATAGTTTGGATGAACTGATGATCATGAGAAGAGAAGATCATCGATCCTTTAAAGCTGATCAAACCGTTGTTCAATGCCGTAATCGACTCTAAGTCCAGATGGTTAGTAGGTTCATCAAGCATCAGGACGTTCGAACCGCTTAACATCATTTTGGAAAGCATACAGCGGACTTTTTCGCCCCCTGAAAGTACGCTTGCCTTTTTCGTTACTTCATCGCCAGAGAATAACATTCTGCCCAAGAAACCACGCAGGAAGCTTTCGCTCTGGTCATTAGGAGAATATTGACGGAGCCAATCGACAAGATTTAAATCGACACCTTCAAAGAATTCAGCATTATCCTTAGGGAAGTATGCCTGAGAGGTGGTAACGCCCCATTTGAATGAACCGCTATCCGGTTCAATTTCACCTGCCAAGATTTTGAATAATGTTGTTTTAGCAATCTCATCTTTTCCGACAAATGCAATCTTGTCGCCTTTATTCATCGTGAAGCTGACGTTATTCAATATTTTTACGCCATCAATCGTTTTAGAAATTCCATCTACACGAAGAAGGTCGTTCCCGATTTCACGATCAGGAGTAAAGCCGACATATGGATAGCGGCGTGAAGAAGGCTCGATGTCATCCAAGCTGATTTTGTCCAATAATTTCTTACGGGATGTCGCCTGGCTCGATTTGGATGCATTGGCACTGAAACGCGCGATGAAATTTTGAAGCTCTTTAATTTTTTCTTCTTTTTTCTTATTGGCATCTTGAGTAAGTTTAAGGGCAAGCTGGCTTGATTCATACCAGAAGTCATAGTTACCGATATAAATTTTGATTTTACCGAAATCAAGATCCGCGATATGTGTACAAACTTTGTTAAGGAAGTAACGGTCATGGGAAACTACGATAACAGTGTTTTCAAAGTTGATTAAGAATTCTTCCAGCCATTTGATCGCTTTTAAGTCCAAGTGGTTGGTAGGCTCATCCAGTAAAAGGACATCCGGCTTACCGAATAGTGCCTGGGCAAGCAATACTTTAACTTTGTCGCCACCGTTCAACTCAGCCATTTTCTTTGTATGCAGGTCTTCTGCAATGCCAAGGCCTTTTAAGAGGATTGAAGCTTCAGGTTCAGCTTCCCATCCGTTTAATTCGGCAAATTCACCTTCAAGTTCGGCAGCTTTCATTCCGTCTTCATCCGTGAAGTTTTCCTTCATATAGATGGCATCTTTTTCTTGCATGACTTCATATAATCTTTCATGTCCCATAATGACAACTTTAAGGACTTCTTCCTCTTCATAAGCGAAGTGATCTTGTTTTAGAACGGCAAGGCGTTCGCCAGGTCCCATATGAACATCACCGGATTGCGCTTCAATTTCACCTGAAAGGATTTTTAAGAAAGTGGATTTACCCGCACCATTCGCCCCAATCAGGCCATAGCAGTTACCAGGCGTGAATTTTATATTAACATCTTCAAACAGTTTACGATCGCCATAGCGTAAACCAACATTATTTACTGTAATCATTTATTTACATTCCTCCAAAATACTTTTGTTTCAACGTGTCCAACACTTTGTTTCATTAGTTATACGCTGATTCACACAAACAGCAGTTTACGATCTTGTATGTTTTAAACTGTGCATCATTTAAATTGTATCTTATTTATGCAAAAAGTTAAAGGTTCATTAGCAAAAACCAACATTTATAATCAAAAAAGAGGCTAATAAAAGTCTCTTTTTTTATATCATATCTAATAATTTTCGCTGTTTAGGTTTTCCGAATGCAGTCTTCTCTCGATCCACTCTGTTTAACTCTTCATAGAGTGTATTTATAACTTTAGTTAGTCCTTCAGTTCATCGTTCAAAATACAAGAAGGATTTGAACCGTATGATGAAATTTTAAATGTTTATTTTAAAGTTCTTGATAAGAGTAAATATATTTAACGCGAGGAACTCATCAATCATAAAAGCACTCAGCCTAAATGGTCGAGTGCTTTTTGTGTCTTATTTAATACTTCTTTATTTTTATTAATGAAAACTTTATTTCTTAATATCATTTCTTTATTATTAAGCTCATCATTTAGTTCGGTAGTATTGTTCAGTTTCTCTAGAAGTGAGACTATTGATGGCATTGCTAATAATTCATGGAAAGCTATGTTTGTTTTAGTAGATAAGATTTTTAGCTCAGTAAGTTGACGAGGAGATAAAAAAGACTCAAATGGTTGCCTTTCATTTATTTCCATGATTGTACCCTCCATATGATGTGAATAATTAAATTGTAATTTAATTATAAAATAGATAAGTTCAATAAATGTATTAATCATGTAAAGATTTGATGAATTGCAGAATAAAGGAGGGAATTGAGTAATCGGGTGCTTTAAATGGAAAATGTATAAATTCTTACTCATAGAAACCCTCCGTCCATAACCATTACATCTATTGAACATTAAAAAACCAGGATAAGGGACACTTTTTTATGTGTGTTCGTTATCCGGGGTATAGTTTAACTTAAAGTGTTTTTTTATGAATATTCTCGAAAATACAGCAGATAGTACTAAGGTATCTAATTTTAAAGGAGTGACTAACATGAAATACACATTTTTAACAAGCGCCTTGATTGCTCTATTCCTTACCGGCTGTGGGACAAGTGATGATAATGATAATGGAAAAAATGTAGGAATGAATACTCGAAGCGATAAAAATAATGCCAATACCTTGAATGTAAATGACAGAAACGGCGACAACGATTACAATGCAAGGCAATTAAGCAATGATGACAATGATAATAAAATGCGCGTGGCTGATGAAGTAGCAGATCAGCTAGAGGATTTGAAGGATGTAGAGGGCGCCTCTGTCATAATTACAGATAATAACGCATACGTTGCAGTGAATCTGACAAATGACAAGAACCTGACAAATGACTTAGAAAAGAAAATTGTTGATCAAGTAAAAAAACAGGATGAAGGTACAGACAATGTTTATGTCTCTGCAAATCCAGACTTTGTTAAAAGTATGAAAGGATATGTCAACGATATTCAAAATGGAAAGCCGATTAGCGGAATATTTGATGAGTTTGGTGATATGGCACAAAGAATGTTCCCGGATGCCAAATAGAAGAAGTTTAAATTAGAGAGTTTAAGCGTGATGTTTAGGCTCTCTAAACCAACATTCTGAGGTTATCACTGAACTGGGATCTAGTATGGTTGAGTAGTGTTTTCTCCAAAGAAAAAAGGCAGTCAAGATGA
Source organism: Bacillus sp. B4EP4a (assembly GCF_006680105.1). Lineage (NCBI taxonomy): Bacteria > Bacillati > Bacillota > Bacilli > Caryophanales > Bacillaceae > Bacillus > Bacillus sp. B4EP4a. Next base: position 70,512 of record NZ_VHIK01000026.1, on the reverse strand, counting down.
CTACCTAATATTCAATATTATTTTTTCCATAATGCTTTTAACGGACTATGTTCAGCATGTAAATCTGCAACGTCATCATGATTGAGGGTCACATAGCGTTTTGTTTGTTCGATGTTCATGTGACCTAATATCGCCTGTAAACTGAATAAATCGCCGCCATTTTTTAAATAGAGTTTTGCACATGTATGTCTAAAAGTATGGGGGCTACAACGAATTCCTTCAACCTTAGCTCGTTTCCCATATTTTTCAATTAGTTGATATAAACCACGATTAGTGAGTTGGTTACCAGCAATATTAATAAATAGTTGCGAGTATTTGCTTTCACCACGGACAGTAAGCCATCTTCGTATAGCATTTTTAGTCCGATGAGTAATCGGTACTTTTCTCATATGGTATGTTTTTGTATGGCGAACCATAATATAATTTTGCTCAAACACCACATCAAAGACGTTTAAATTTAATATTTCATTTTGACGCAGACCACATTCAAGTAACACAAGGCAAATAGCCGTATCTCGAACGCCTATCCAAGTATTATTTTCTATCTCATTCTCATTGAACAATTACGGCGCTTTACGCCATCACCAGCATTAATTGGTACTTTTTTATTGTCATAAAGCCATTTGAGTACTGTTTTAAATGCTCTTAAACGAATGTTAATACTAGAAGGAGACAACTCTTTTTTGTTTTTCATGTAGAGAATTAAATCGGTGATGTGTTCACTAGTTAATTGATCTGGTGAGATATCTAGTTCTTGTTCTTCCCAGTAACGAAATATCATGCGAGTTTCTTTAACGTAATAGAAAGAAGTTGATTCTCGTAAACCTCTTATCTCGCAATCCTTTAAGAACATTTCCATAGCACTTGTCCAATCGGTAACGTAATGTACCTTTTTATCTACTGAATTAAGCTTTTGTTGTTCATCCTTAGTTAAAAAACGAGTCCTTTTCATAATATTTACGCTCCCTATATAGTTTACGACACACCGTAAACAAGAGCGTAAACTGCACAGCGTAGAATCAGCGTTTTACTCCAATATTAACATCTTCAAACAGTTTACGATCGCCATAGCGTAAACCAACATTATTTACTGTAATCATTTATTTACATTCCTCCAAAATACTTTTGTTTCAACGTGTCCAACACTTTGTTTCATTAGTTATACGCTGATTCACACAAACAGCAGTTTATGTTCAATAATTTTTTAAATGCCGTTCGTTAAATTGTATCTTATTTCTTATGTTTCTTATGAAAATTAAAGGCAGATTAGCAAAAACAAACGTTTATAAGCAAAAATTACACAAGGATTTAATTTTGTTTTTAAAATGTCGCGTATAAAGTATGTTTTATTTTTTCACAGAAGAAATTTATAGGCATAAAGACTCATTACTTTTCAACCTTTTAATTGGTAATATAGGTAACTGTAACTAACAAGACAGGAGGATCATAAATGAGTGATTCAGTAGGTTTTTGGAAACGTTTTTTTGCAGGATTATTGGATGGCATAATAGTATCTTTACCATTAGCGATAATTTTCGGGTTGATTACTGGAGATTGGGAAAATGAAAACTATTCAACGTTCTTCGACTTTCTTTACATGCTGCTTGTCCCGATATTATGGTATGGCTATACAGTAGGTAAACGGATTATGGGAATACGCATAGTAAGGATGGACGGCAAAAAATTAGGAATAGGCACAATGCTATTGAGGTATTTAGTTGCTGCTTTGGTTTATGCCATTACATTGGGGATAGCGTTTATTGTTAGTGCATTCATGGTCGGCCTAAGGAAAGACCATAGAGCGATACATGATTTCATAGCTGGTACATACGTGACATCAAATAAACCATGATTCATTGATGAGAGTTTAATAGCTGTTTCAGACTTTAGGCAAACTTGGAGAATCAAGTTTATCTAAAGTTTTTTGAGGGTTTGTAAAAATCTAATGTTGATTGGAACGGAGGGCACTCGCTTGGACGCGCTAATCTAAGCAAGAGTCTCGCACACCCGTTCCAATCAACTTTGTTTAACATTTAGATAGCACTCTTTTTGAAAAGCAGTTAATAGCTGCTTTTTTTTATGCGTAATTACACATTCTAACCGATATGATTTTTTCATGAACCGTACATGGTATCTTCATCATAGGGAATTTTTTGCAGAATACTTTATTGGGGCTATTTTAAGAAATATTACATTGGAAACCACGATAGAATATTTTATCCATTAAAACAGTGGCAGTTAGGAACCAAAAAGCACTTCACCTTATGGTCAAGTGCTTTGGTTATTCAAAACCTCTTTATTTTGATTGATAATGATTTTATTTCTTAAAATCATTTCCTTATTATTAAGTCCAACATTCAGTTCTTTGGTATTATTCACCTTTTCCAGCAGTGACACTACAGATATTTCTAATATTTCGGAGATAGGCATATTTGTTTTGGATGATAAAATTTCAAGTTCATGGATTAATTTAGGGGATAGCATTGGTTGTCTTTCATTTATTTCCATGACAGTACCCACTTTCTTAAAAAAATTATTTAATTGTAATTTAAGTATATAATGTGAGTTTCCAATAAAATATTAAATTAGCGTTATTTATGTTAAGAGATGATGACAATTGTAGAAGAAAGGTATAATCGAGCACTTTACCCTAATGGAGGTGCTGATCATTACCAGTGAATCATGATGAGCGACCGAATAAAGGTATCCCAATCCATCATACCTTTCATGATGATGCCTAACGCCCGGACTCAGCTATAGTAATTCCCCGCCCATATTTATATTTCTATGATGTCCGCCCCTTTTACCGGGGCCATCTTTATTTGATCGTATTCCTTTTTAGGGCGGATGGCTTTCATGGATAAGAAAAAGCCAAATAAAGCCCGCATCACAGACATAATTACACTTATGATCAATCCCAATAGCACTAAAATACCTGAAATGCAGCCTTTCCCAATATATAAATAATATAACAAGTAAGACGGAAGGTATGGTAGCCCCTAAGTAATGCAATATCAGGCTTCGTCTACTTACTAACAACGGAAACTTCTGTGCAGTCGTATAGGAGGTTTGAAGGAAGAGCAGGGTAGGGTTCATTCGTTCAATGGTGCTTGATGGGTTTGACATCTTTTTGATATACAATCAATTCATTGCATATCATGATGTATAAAGAGGATAGTATGATTGTCATTAACATAATTGCATCGGATAATGTGATATCCATATGATGAAATAGAAATAAACTTCCTACTCCCAGAATGGTAAAAAAAGTATTCAATGATTTTCCTCCTGAAGGCATTTTGGAAGCTCCTTCATAAGTCAACATATTATAGCAAAATCCAATCTGGAATATTTAGTGTATTCTTCAAATTATATGAAATATCATGAAAGGTAAATTTCAACTATATAATTCTATGTCTCTAGATTTGTCAACCATTGGCTTTTCTGATAGTATAAATGTCCATTTCGTCTTAGCATCGGCATTGTAATGAGTTTGATAACTAAATAAGGAAGGGGAAGTGGTTTCATTGGGTAATCACCCTGATTTTGAACAGGAACGGCAGCGGCTGGATTTTACGAAACGTTATATCGATGTAGTCATCAAAACATCAGAAACAAGCAAGGATCAATTTCAGCGGAATATGCAAGAAGCTTTTGGCGATGCCGATTGGTCTGAATCAGGCTTATATTCACAGTTGCTGACGACGGCCAACTTTTTTGAGATGTCCAAAACCGAACTTGAAAGTTTACGCAAAGCAAGTAAAAAGCCCTACTTTGCAAGAGTGGACTTTGAAAGGAATGACGGTGATAGAGGCGAAGTCCTTTATTTCGGGAAAACATCGCTTTATCAGAGGGAAAGCCAGGAACAGATCATCGTCGATTGGCGATCCCCGATTGCAAACCTCTATTATGAGGGACGGATTGGTGAAATAGAATATGAAGCGGAAGGAGAGACATTCAGCGGGAACATCACTTTAAAAAGACAGCTAATGATCGAAGAAGGTGTCTTGGAGGAGATAAGGGACGTTGATTTGACAACAACGGATGAATTATTGCAGGAATCCCTTTCCAAAAGTTCCAGCAATCGATTGACAGATATCATTACCACGATCCAGGAAGAACAAAATAAAATCATTCGTGCAGATTTGAATAAACCTATCATTGTCCAAGGCGTAGCGGGCAGTGGTAAAACTACAATTGCTTTACATAGGATCTCTTATTTCATTTATCACTATAAAGACTTGTTCGATCCGCGACAATTAATGATTCTTGCTCCGAGCCGGGTTTTCATTGACTACATATCTGAAGCTTTACCTGAATTGGGTGTCGAAAAGGTTAAACAATTCACATTTTCCGAATATGTTCAGGCAGCGATTGGAAAGCAAGTGAAGCTTGTAGCGGATGATAAATTAACTCGATTGCTGGAAAAGGATGATGAAGAAATTAAATCGGCCGTCTGGATATCAGGTCTGAAGGGCTCCCCTGTCTTTAAATATATATTGGACGAATATGTAAAGGATATTTTCAGGGGTTTTCATCCGAATGCTGATTTTTATTGTGATAAATATCGCCTATATTCCAAAAAGAAGTTCATTAGATTATTGGAAGAGGATTATTGGTATTTACCGTTATACAGCAGGCTGGACAAACTGAAGGCCATTTTACAAAATGAAGTGAAATTGAAAAAGAAAATAATGCTTGAACGTGTTGTTGACCTTTATGATGCCAAAATTGAAAAAGCTCTCTATAAAAATATTGATCCAGTCATTCGTAAGGATTTTGTTACAAAATGCCTCGATAAAAAGGAGGAAAGGATAGGTCAGATCCAAAAGGCAATCCGTACTTCCGTAAAAGGGTATTTTAAGCAATTCAAAAGTAAATGTCTCCTGGATTACTATCAGGAGTTATACGAAGATCCAGAGCGTCTTGCCTCTTACAGCAACGGTAAACTTACTGTTGAAGATGCCAGTGTATTATGTGAGTATAATCATAAATTATTTTCTGTTAAAAGTTACGAGATGGAGGACTTAGGAGCATTATTATATCTTCAGGAGCGGCTTTTTGGTATCGATAAAGAAAACAAAGCAAAAAATGTCGTCATTGATGAGGCACAGGATTACAGCTTCATGCAGTTACAGGCACTAAAGACGGCAGTGGATACCGATATGTTCACACTTGTAGGCGATCTTGCACAAGGCATTCATTCATACCGCGGACTTCAAACATGGGAAGAGGTTCACAGTCGTATTTTCCCTCGGGCGACGTATACCGAATTACAAAAAAGCTACAGAACAACTGTTGAAATAATGAAACAAGCTAATGAAATACTTCAGTTGTTAACATATGATTTCCCGGAAGTTGAACCAGTAGTCCGTCATGGCAAAGAGCCGGAATTCATTTCCATTGAAAAGGAAGGTTGGGAAGAAGAACTTATCGAACTTATTGCAAGCCTTAAAGAAGAAGGATTTAAAACGTTTGCCGTTATTGCTAAAACGATGAAAGATTGCAAACTGGCAAACGAGAAACTAAGGGGATTCCATCAAGGCTTTCATTTAATAGATGAAGAGGGAAACATCCCTAAGGATAAAACGTTGATTGTTCCTTCTTATCAAGCGAAAGGTCTCGAATTCGATGTCGTATTTGCAATATCCCTGGAAGAAGCGTATTTCCATGGAAATGAACTTGATATCAAATTGCTGTACGTAACAATGACAAGGCCATTGCACAGGCTTTATTTTTTAGGTAATGAGAAAAATGCTTTTCTTATCGAGACATGAAAGGGTAGGGTGGAGTGTAACCACCCTCCTCTAAATACGCTTACAAATGCAAAAGGATATCCTGAATATCTTCCCACCCGAAACCGACTTCGATGAGCTCGATGCCTGCCATTTTAACGGTTTTTTCAGCTATAACTTGACCGCCAAGGGTGTTGTAAAAATCGCATGAAGGATTATCCTTTAATGCCCAGATTATTAAATTCTTATGTCCCATTTCAATAAGCTCATGTATGACAGCTTTTATCATTTTTCGGCCGAGTCCCTGTCGTTGATATTCTTTTAAAAAATAAATGGCATATACTTCACCTTGAATACGCGGATCATTCGTTTGTTCAGGCCCGCCGGCAGCGAAACCGATGATTTCCCCATTGGCGCTTTCCGCTACAAAGGTGGCATTATGCAGCATCTTTAAATTTCTTAGCCAGTTTTTCTTTTTGGCTTCCAGATTCATGGAGGACAAATATTGTTCCGGGAGGATTCCTTTATAAGTCGTTTTCCAGCTGTTAATATGTACATTTGCTATTCCATTTACATCTTCTTCTATAGCTTTCCTTATCTTCATGAAAACACCTTCTGATTTCCGTTTTTTCCTAGAATATCATGGAAAAAGTGAATAAGCATATTATTTATGTTTAAAACTGCATGAGAAAGGATAAGAAATAAAAGAGTGATTCAACCAGATGAGGGGAAGGATGAGAAAGATGAAATTGAAAGTTAGTTTTTATTTTCCGGGCGGCAAAGAACTAGAGCATGAGGTTGAGGGCGATGACTCAACTCAAATGATTTCAAATATTCAAAAGCACCGTTATTATAATTTAGTTAAAGGCGATTGCCATTATGTCGTAGATACGGAAAAAGCAGCTTATTTTTCTGTAACGGAAATATTGGATTGAGAATAAACCGCATTGGACATTTGTTCCATTGCGGTTTATTCTTTTTGTTGTAAGGAAACCGGAAAAGGAGTATCGACAATGAAAATCAATTTTACCAAAAAACAGTATGAAACATTATTCAAAATGGTTCAGTACGGATATTGGGTTGCTTCCGATACTGAAGATAATAAAGAATACAGTGAGATGGAACAGTATCTCAATTCCTTTGCCAAAGATTTCGGCATGGAAGGAGTACAGTTTGTGAAGGAATATGAAATTTTTGATTTAAGCAGGGAATTGGAGGAGCAACTTCATGAAGTCATAAATGAGTATGAAGAAGGAGTTTTCAGGGATAAGCTTGCTTACCATTTGGCTAGAAAAGAGTTTGCCGAGGAGTCGGAAAAACATGAATACGATCAGGAGGAAGCGTTTAAACGTATCATGGAGCTCGAAGAAAAATATCATCTTCATATTGAAGAACATGGATTAGTGAAATTGAAAATAGATGAATAAATAGAGAGAGGACTTAATTTGTCCTCTCTTTTCTCATTCTGAGAAGTCATGATTTCCGTGTTCATCACGAATGTCTTCAACCACTTCGCAAAGGTTTTATACACCAGGATTATGGCCTAATTTTTCAACTGAGTATTGGTAAAATGCAATTAAGTCATTTTGTGACGCAAAACCTGCTTGTGCAGTCTGTTCGTTCCCTCCGCCTTTCCCATTATACGAAGCGAGTTCAGCCCTGAAATATTGTCCGCAATGAAAGGGGAAGGCCCCACTGTGCGAAAGGATGACCTTTTGCTCCTTACGTGATGCTAATAATACGGTAACCTTTTCCTTTTTTACAATCGTATTTGCAAGGTAAAGCAGTTCTTTCATTGAGCTATCTTCGAAAATATGAGAGATGAATCCCCCTGCATTTTCTGCAAGCAGAGAGTCAGCAAGAAAATTTGCATTTTCAAGTTTTAAGTTTTCATTTGCCGATAGTAGCTGCTTATAGTCATTCTCCAGTTTCTCCACCCTATTCAGAATCTCTGTACGTCCGGTATTGAACTTATTCGATAATGCTGAAAGAATTCCTAGACTTTCGGAATAATCGTTCAATGCCCTGAAGCCGCACTTAAAATAGAGACGGGTATGTTCTTTCTGCTTTTCCGTTTTGAAAATTTTTATTAAGCCAATCTCACCAGTACGCCCTACATGAGTTCCACCGCAAGGGTTATATTCAATCCCTTCAATCTCAACAATACGGATATTCTCTGAAACTTTAGGCATTTTGACGACAGGAAGTGTCTGTAATTGCTCGTTTGTCACGTAATAGATAAGTATTTCGCGATTCTCGATGATATATTGATTAACTAGCTTTTCAGCAGCAACCGTATGTACTTCAGTCCATTGAAATCCTGACATTATATCGATCGTTAAATATTCTTTTCCAAGGTGAAAGCTGACCGTATTAGAGTCGAACAGTTCCCTGCAGACAGCAGAGAGTAAATGCTGGCCGCTATGCTGTTGCATATGATCGAAGCGGCGGGACCAATCAAGTTCACAGTGAACGATTTCTGAATCTGGCCTTCTCTCCGTCTTATGCAGAATCTTTCCATCATTGCCTTTTTTAACGTCAAGAACGGTGATTCCTTCTATTAAACCAGTATCTGCAGGCTGACCTCCCCCTTCGGGATAAAAAGCGGTTTCTTCAAGAGTGATGTAGTAATAGCCATCTTCTTCAAAGCTCTCCTGAATTTTGGTATCCCATTGGGAAGTTTTTGTGGATGTGTAATACAATTTTTTTGTCATGAATGTTTTCTTTTTCCTTTCTGTTGATCATTAAATTATATCATCGAAATACCTGAGTATGAAATTGCAGGTTTAGAAGATAAGTCAGGTAAATAATTAAACTTTATGACAAATTTTAAATAAATTGTGCTTAGCGGAACTGCTAAAATATGAATTGATGGACAATGGCTTCCACGTTAGCTATTTCAAAAGTGGTGGAAAGGCATTTCAAAAGCTGAAAACCTCACCTCCGGATGCCATTGTACTGGATATCCTTCTTGAAGGGAGAGATGGACGGCTTGACGTTCCTGAGGGAATTAAAATTGTATCGACCGCACTTGACGAATGGGAGAAGGGAATTTCCTTGGGAGCAAAGGGTTATTTAGTTAAACCGTATTAACCGAGCCAATTATCCAAAGTGATCATGCATACCTTGTTAAGTAATGGTAAACAAGGGCAGATTCTGATCCCACAGGCATTCCATGAAGAAAACAAGGATTAAAAATAAAAAACCGTAATAGGTATACAGAACAACAAAAAAATGATAAATTCAAATATGTTGGAAAAATAAATAATTGGGTACAATTGTAGGTAAAGGTAAGTTACAGGAGGATTTTTATACATGCAAAAAATTCAGGCCGGCATGGCTGTAGAGTTAGAAGTGGAACGTAAGGCTGATTTCGGATGGTTTTTAACGGATGGTTCAGAAGATGTCTTACTTCATCATAATGAAATGAGTGAAGGAACGGAACTTGAGCTTGGCGATGAAGTAACTGTGTTCATCTACCATGACAAACAAGCAAGGCTAACAGCGACAATGAAGATACCTGAAATTCAGATTGATCGATATGGCTGGGCGGAAGTTGTCAATGTGAAAAGGAAACTGGGTGTTTTTGTGGACATAGGTCTTTCCAAAGATATTCTTGTATCCCTGGACGACCTTCCGAATATTGATCGTTTATGGCCTGAGGTTGGTGATCGTCTATATGTATCCCTGAAGACAGATCGTCATGATCGTCTGTTTGGTAAACTTGCAACGGAAGATGTAATTCAGGAGATTGCAGTGACAGCTCCTTTAAAAGGAGTCCGAAACACCAGTATTAAGGGAAATGTCTATCGTTTGCTAATGGTTGGGTCTTTCTTTATTTCACAAGAAGGATACCGCTGTTTCATTCACGAAAGTGAACGCAAGGAAGAGCCCCGTCTTGGTGAATTAGTTGAAGGACGTGTCATTGATAGTAAAGAAGATGGAACGCTTAACGTTTCTTTAATCCCCTTTAAACAAGATTTAATGGGGGAAGATGCTGATGTCATTTTCACTTATTTAATGAATCGCGGCGGTGCAATGCCTTATGGCGACAAAACGCCACCTGATGATATTAAGTTTCACTTCGGTTTAAGTAAGGGAGCGTTCAAGCGTGCTCTTGGTAAACTGATGAAGGAAGAAAAGATTTACCAGGAAGATGGATGGACATATTCTTCAGACCGTAAATGAAAAAGGCAGCGGATTTTCTCCGCTGCTTTTTTTATGTGAATTTCATTAAAAAAACTTCTTTTTACCTTTTTCTTCTTTTAAAATCTCCACAGCTTCCCTGAACCTCATCGAATGGATAATTTCCCTCTCACGCAAAAACCTGAGTGAATCATTGATATCAGGATCATCCGAGATGTCGATCAACCACTGATAGGTTGCTCTGGCCTTCTCTTCAGCGGCGATGTCTTCATATAAATCTGCAATGGGATCGCCTTTGGCTTGGATATATGTGGCAGTGAATGGATTTCCTGCTGCGTCATGATAAAAAAGGGCACTATCATGATTAGCATAATGGTCACCTAGGCCAGCTGCAGCCATCTGCTGAGGGGTGGCGTCTTTTGTAAGCTTATAAATCATCGTGGCGATCATTTCCAGATGGGCGAATTCTTCCGTTCCGATATCCGTAAGCAGGCCAATCACTTTATCGGGAATTGTATATCGTTGATTTAAGTATCGGAGTGCTGCAGCCAACTCGCCATCAGCCCCCCCGTATTGTTCTATTAAATATTTTGCCAATCGGGGATTACAGTCTCTTACTTTAACTGGATATTGCAGCTTCTTTTCATAAACCCACATAGAAATCTCTCCTTATACCTGCCATGGCCAAGGGCCTTGGCCCCATTCCCAGTTATTTTCACCGCCTGAATTGTTTCCAAAACCCAATAATGGACCATATTTAGGCTCAAAAACCGATTTCAATTGTTTGGAGTATTCATGAAATTGATTGAATTGCTGTAATGCTTGCTGATCATTAGGATGTGTATCCAAATAAAGAGTCAACTCGACAAGTACGAAATCCGCAGCCTGGATTTGCTCAAGCAACTGATAATATTCATCATCCAGTTTCTTATTCATTTATGTCTCCCTTTCCCGATATGGATTATCATAAAAATCATAAAAGAATTTCCAAAGTGTCCCGTATTTCAAAGCTTCCTCCGGTGTGAACTGCTCCAAATTCGGCGGTTGGAAATTAATATACAAATTAGGAGGTGTCCTGTAGTACTTTCTCCCAATAGGCGGGCACGGATCGAATTTACTATGGAAAGGCTTATATGACTTAACTAAGGTAAAAGTCTTTTCGCGAGTCACAAAAATACCTCCTTTGTAAAGATATAGCCTTTAATTTTTATGTCTGGGTAATGCATAATATGACTCATCTGGTCTCGGAAGGAAATTTTATGGGAAATGATGTTTTTTCAGAATATTATAAATTATTGTTATAGTCCCGTTATCTTACTGTGATGTTTGTCATCTATTCTTTATCTGTTTGTTCTTTGTATAGAAAAAAACTATGTTAAGATTTAACTCGTAGCTTATAAAGCAGCTCACAAGGAGGTAACAACATATGAAAAAATCAATCTTATCGTTAGCGGCAGCGGCTGCAATATCCGGTGCATTCACAATTCCGGTACAAGCAGAAGATGTCAAAGTGAAAGATGGAGACACATTATGGGGGATATCTCAAACTTATAAAGTATCAATAGAAGATGTTAAGTCTTGGAACAATTTGTCTTCAGACGTGATTTATGCCGGAGAAACCATACATATTTCTAAAGAAGAGCATCATAAAGTAAAGTCAGGGGACACATTATCGGAAATTGCAGACAAATATGATGTAGCGGTAAATGATATTAAATCTTGGAACGGTTTAAATTCAGATACAATCCATCCTGGTCAGAAACTGGTCATTAAACCTGCAGCTAATAAAGTCGAAGCTGCGAGTGTAGGGCCTGCGCAGGAATCTGAGCAAGCTGCACCAGCAGAACAATCGGAACCAGCAGAACAATCAAAGCCAGTGGAACAATCGAAACCAGCTGAACAAACAAAGCCGGTTGAACAATCGGAACCAGCAGAATCATCAGAAAAAGCAGACACAAACAATGAATCCAGTAATCAAGCAGGAATCGAAAAAGAAATCACTGTTAGAGCAACTGCCTATACGGCTGATTGTCAAGGCTGCAGCGGTACTACAGCCACAGGAGTTAACTTGAAGGCTAATCCTAATGCAAAGGTGATTTCAGTGGACCCATCAGTCATTCCGCTTGGATCTAAAGTTTATGTAGAGGGTTATGGCTACGCGACCGCAGCTGATACAGGCAGTGCCATCAAAGGGAATAGAGTGGACATTTTTGTACCCAACGAAAAAGATGCCGTGAATTGGGGCGTTAAAAACGTCAAAGTTCAAATCCTGAATTAATAAAACCATACAAAACATGTTTATATATTGAAAAAAGTAGACACAGACATAATGTGTCTGCTTTTTTTGTCCTTTTGGTTCACGGGAAAAGCAGGTACAATGAAAGAAATAGATCCTTATAAATCCTAACAAGGTAAATAGGAGGAGTAATAAATTGATGGAAAAAGCACGTGAATATTTACAAGAATACTTTGGTTATGAGTCATTCCGAAAAGGTCAGGAACAGATTATCGAACAGGTTTTGGGAGGAATAAACACAGCGGGAATCATGCCTACTGGCGGAGGTAAATCAATATGTTACCAAATTCCAGCCCTTCTGTTACCAGGTGTAACACTCGTGATATCCCCACTTATTTCCTTGATGAAGGACCAAGTAGATGCCCTCGAACAAAATGGAATTGATGCCACATTTCTTAATAGCTCCATTTCTGGGTTAGAATCATCCAATAGAATGAACGATATTAAGCACGGTAGATATAAGCTGGTTTATGTTGCACCTGAACGGTTGGAAAATCCTGCATTTCAACAGGATCTATTTAATGTGGAAATTTCATTGGTTGCCATTGATGAGGCCCACTGTATATCTCAATGGGGACATGACTTCAGACCAAGTTATTTAAAAATCAAAACCTTATTGAAAAACATGCCATCAGCTCCGACTGTACTGGCATTAACGGCAACAGCCACACCGCATGTGACCGATGATATATGTCAGTCACTAGGAATATCAGTGCAGCATACAGTATCAACGGGATTTTCCAGAGATAACCTGTTCTTTTCCGTTGTGAAAGAAGAAAATCGCGGACGGTTTTTAATGCGCTATTTAGAGAAAAACAAAAGTGAATCGGGTATCATATATGCAGCCACTAGGAAAGAAGTCGATTCCTTGTATGCCAAGCTTATTAAAGCCGGATTCAAAACAGGTCGATACCATGCTGGCATGAATGAACAAGACCGGTCGGAACAGCAAGACCAATTCATTCGTGATGACGTTCCCTTGATGGTGGCAACATCCGCCTTTGGGATGGGAATCGATAAGTCGAATGTTAGATACGTCATCCATTACCAAACTCCAAAGAACATGGAGAGTTATTATCAGGAAGCGGGCCGTGCAGGGAGGGATGGTTTGGATAGTGAATGTATCCTCTTATATTCCCCTCAGGATATGCAGATACAGCGTTTCTTGATTGATCAATCAAATCCCTCGCAGGAGTGGCAATCCCAGGAATTGAAGAAATTGAACAGGATGAAGGATTATTGTTTTACAGAAGGGTGCTTGCAAGCCTTCATCCTTCGATACTTTGGAGAAGAAAACCCGGAAGATTGCGGTCATTGCGAAAATTGTACAGATAAACGTGACTCTGTTGAAGTAACTACACAGGCACAGATGGTCCTTTCATGCATGTTGCGAATGGGTGAGCGATTCGGTAAAACGATGATTTCCCAAGTGCTTACGGGATCACGCAATAAGAAAATTGAAGAGTTCGGATTCCAGAAGCTTTCAACCTATGGCATCATCAATGATCAATCTGCAAAGGATGTAGGTGATTTCATTGATTTCCTGACAGCAAAACAGTACATCGAAATGACGGGCGGCCAGTTTCCGGTCCTCAAGGTTACCAATGCTGGCAGGGAAGTGCTACTGGGACAGAAAAAAGTCCTGCGTAAGGAAATAAAAAAAGTAAGCAGCATCAGTGCGGATCATGGGTTGTTCGAAGAGTTAAGACAGTTAAGAAAAGAATTGGCAAGTAAGGAAAATGTACCTCCATTCATTATTTTTTCCGATGCATCTTTGAAAGATATGGCCGTCAAACTGCCGAGGACGGAAGAGGAATTCCTGGAAGTTAAGGGCGTAGGGATGCAGAAATTTGAACGCTTCGGATCCGTGTTCTTACAAGGGATTTCCCAATATGTACAGGCACATTCTGAATTAGAAACGAATACTATGGTTACAAAGGAAACGGTAAAGCGAGCTACTAAACCATCTCATTTAGAAAGCTATCGCTTATATCGGGAAGGCAAATCAATCAAGGAAATAGGAACATTGAGAGGGCTGTCTTCCGTATCAATTGAAAATCATTTATTAAAGTGTGCAGAAGAACACTTGGAGATTAAATGGGATGATATTTTCTCGGATAAAGAGTTTGATCTTGTTATGGAAACTGCGAAACAATTGGATTCCGAAAAATTGAAACCACTAAAAGAAGCCCTGCCTGAGCATGTTTCCTACTTCATGATTAAAGCGATCTTGGTTAAAGCAGGGTTGGAAAACGAAAGGTGTTAAGGTTTTTTTGATAATTTCTTCATTGAATAAATAAGAATTTAGTTTAATGCGTATACTAGGAATGATAAAAAGGAGAAATTTTGTGCCTTTAATCAGAGTCTTTATATAAAAAAGAGGAGGTTGCTCATGTATTTTGGTAAAAAGAATTCAGAGGAACCAGAAATCGTTTTGGAAGATACGATAGTATATGCATGTGGATCAGCTGATTGCAATGGTTGGATGAGAAAAGATTTTGCCTCGGAAAACTATGATTGCCCAATGTGCGGAAGTCAATTAGTTGAGGAAGTCAGGGAACTTCCAAAAATTGAAAATGAGTATAATGCGTTTAAATAAAAGAGGTGAATCATAGCCTCTTTATTTTTTATTTTAAGAAAGAAGTATGACGGAGTAGTTTCATTTTGGATTAAGGCTTTACATATAAAAATATTTATGGTATTATTAAGTTTCAGTGTTATGAAAAGAAAACACTGGAGGGTAATTTAAAGTAACATTTTTATTAATAAAATAATTTTTCATCGTTTTCATGATGAAGTAGAAACAAGTTAAACACATCTAGAAAAAAGAACTACATGTAACCATTTTCCTCGATCCATTTCTGTTCTTCATTAACTTACTTCTATGTACCATTTGTCTTTTGGAATTTAATCTACCCAATTGGAATTACGGACGGTTTTAATTAATAAACATGTACTTACAAGCTTTTATCTGATTCTCGCAGGCACGGTCTAGGAACCGTATGGATGGGAGAGAGGCAGGGCTTTCATTGTTTTAGGTTTTGGCATTAAAAATTACTCTCATGCTCGATTCGCTTTGAAATGTTCATTGAACGAGCAAGAAGAACCATATGGAATGGATTCTTAAACAGCGCAGTCTCGATTATCTTGAAGGGTAAGTCAGGGACTGTGTTTCATTTTGGGGAATCGTTTCTTTTTTGAATCTTTCTTCAAATATATAAAGCATATATATGATATAATGGTTACTGAGATATGAAAAATTCATGTCGTAATCTCAAGTTCTTACCATTCAAAAGTTTGTTTGAAAGAACAATAATCATACTTAGATTTGCGAATGGTTATTTACTCACAATTTAGATTAAACGCCATCTATTCTTTCTTTTATCTTTATGGCTTGTGATCTGTTATGCAGGACGGAGTCAATTCAATTCTAAGGAGTGAGATATATGTATAGAAGAAATAATACGGAAGAAATCATTCCTGAAGAAACAAAGGTGTGGGAATGTACATCAGAAGATTGCAAAGGTTGGATTCGCGATAACTTTACAAGTAATGATGAACATGTTTGTCCGTTATGTAGCAGCGAGATGAAACCCGGCACCAGAATGCTTCAAGCAATCAACAATCCAAGAAACTATTAAGGCTATATAAAAAAAGCTGAAGGGGATTCTCCCTTCAGCTTTTTTTATCTTTTTGCCAATTGGATGAAGCAAAAAGCAGGTGAGGTTAGTGGATATCTTTTTTCTTGAATCGACCGCCTCGAACTTCCGCGATATCCCCTACGGCAAGAAATGCAGATGGATCGAAGCTTTTGACTATTTCTTTAAGTTTTGCTTCCTCAAGCCTGTTTATTACACAAAAGATGACTTTTTTATCATCACCGGAATAAGCACCTTCGCCAGCTAAAAAGGTTACGCCCCGTCCAAGACGATTCATTATCGCTTCGCCGATATCATTAAATTCATCACTTATAATCCAAACAAATTTGGATTCGTCCAAACCTGCGATTACGATATCCATTGTTTTATATGCCACGAAGTAAGCTATGATCGAATACATGGCACGATCCCACGAGAATACGAAGCCCGCACTGCCAAGGATGAATAAATTAAAAAACATGACGATCTCCCCAACGGAAAAAGGGAGCTTCTTGCTAGCGAGAATAGCAAGTATTTCTGTACCATCCAATGAGCCGCCATATCGAATGACCATTCCAACACCAATGCCAAGAATCATTCCGCCGAAAGCGGACGCTAGGAGGATATCTTGAGTGAAAGCTGGTACATGATGAAGCAATGTAGTGGTAATGGAAAGGACTAAAATTCCATAAAGGGTAGATAATGCGAAGGTTTTTCCGATTTGTTTATAACCGATAAAAAAGAAAGGAAGATTCAAAATGAAAAGAAAGATTCCAAGCTTCCATCCAGTGATGTAAGATAACATAATCGATATACCCGTTATGCCCCCGTCGATTACGTTATTCGGCACTAAAAAAATCTCGAGGCCGACAGCCATTAAAACCGCACCGATTGTAATTAAAAGACCTCTCTGTAAAATTTGTCTAAGTGTTAATTTTTTATGCTGGGTCTTCTTTTGCATAATTTCTGTTGTGCTTGCACCTGCCAGGTCTGACATAATCATGCCCCCCACTCCTTCTCTCTATATAAGTTCTATTTAATTATAAACCTATAGGTATAATTAAATAAAGAAATTAACATTCCTGATTAATATATTCCTGAATAATTATTGGTATTATTGATCATGTCCTGCAATGATGAAGCAGGGTTGTGGATGCTTGTCATTATCATGTATTTATATTCTACTCCATACAAAACAATAGTATTTCTTATTTTATTGATTTTATGAAAAAACCTGCATTTTCTTGAGAAAGGGGGTGCGCAGAAAGAATCAGAGTGTAAATATACAGGAGTAAGGAAATAAAAAACCTTTGAGGTCCTTTGAATTTACATTACAATATAGGAGAATAGAACGGTAGAGGTGATCAAGTAAAAAAATGGAACAATCAATTGTGGCATCAAATCCTGTCCTCTTTATGATTGCAGTACTATTGATAATAATGGCGTGTTATACGGCCTTGGATTTACTTACAACATTACTGACGATAGAGAGATATAAACGCCTGGTATATATAGGGAGCAGCTGCTCTATGGGAGTGGCTATCTGGACGCTTAATTTTGTGGTCATATACACCCTCGATAATTCAGGAATGGCAGCATACAACTTTTCTACAATAATTTTTTCGTTAGCATTAGCGATAGCTCTCGCAGGCGTTGGGTTATTGGCCATTTCGTATAAAACACAAGTCCTGCAAATTGTTTTTTGCGGCTTCATGTTTACGATGGCCATTTTATCCAATTATATAATGGGAACATCATCTTTAAATCACTCTTTGCATTTTAGCCCATTGTCGGTTCTCAGTACGCTTTTCAGTATCTTTATTTTATTTGTAGCAGCGCTTGCAATATTATTTTATTTTAATAAATTAAGTCAATCTTCGCTAAAGCCAGTCAGTACGCTCATGATGAGTGGGGCAATCATTGAAGGCTATTATCTTTTTGTGAGAGTGTTACCGATGAACGTTAAAAATGAAACGGGTGAATTTGTTCCACTCACTCCATTCATGCTTTATCTTACATGCTTCGTTTCATTATTCATACTGGCCAGTTTGATAGCTTCAAGTACGATCGTAGGCCGTCGGTTAGCAAAAAGCGATAATACTGTGAGTGATATCCGTTATGCTTTAGATCAATCGGCAATCGTCGCCATCACGGATGCAAAAGGAATTATTACATATGTTAATGAAAAATTCCTGGAAATATCACAATATGAAAAACATGAACTAATAGGGAAAAATCATTCCATAATCAATTCTGGTTATCATGCAAAAGAATTTTTCACTGACTTATGGCTAACGATCAGCCAAGGGAGAACATGGCATGGTGAAATATGCAATCGGGCTAAAGATGGTAATGTTTATTGGGTGGACACAACTATCGTTCCTTTTATGAAAAAGGGGAAACCATATCAATATATTTCTATCCGTTCGGATATTTCCAGTCGTAAAAAAGCAGAAAATGCTTTAAAGGGGTCAATCAAGGAACTAGAAGATATGCATTATGCAATCAACCAATCTTTGATTGTGGCGATAACTGATGATAAAGGAGTCATTATTGAAGTGAATGAAAAGTTCTCGGAGGTTTCAGGTTATGGGAAAGGTGAATTGATAGGCCAGACCCATAAAATGGTTAATTCTGGATACCATTCAAAGGAATTCTTTGAACAAATGTGGAAGACCGTCCATGAACGGAAAGTTTGGAAAGGTGAAATTAGAAACAAGGCGAAAGATGGCAGTTTTTATTGGGTCGATACAACAATTGTTCCATTTTTCAACGAAGAAGGAAAGCCATTTCAGTTTTTGGCACTTAGATATGACATAACTGAGCGTAAACAATCTGAAGAGATGCTCCATCGGCAGGATAAATTAGCCGCTGTCGGTCAGCTTGCTGCTGGGGTGGCACATGAAATACGGAATCCGCTGACCTCCATGAAAGGGTATACGGAATTTTTGCAATTGGATGAAACGGACGAAAATAAACAAGAATATCTAGAAATAATCATGGATGAAATCAATCGTGTGAATGAGATAGTTGAAGAGTTCTTACAATTGGCCAAACCACAGGCATTGATATTGGAAACGAAAAATCTTGTGTCGATCATTCAAAACGTTGTATCTTTGACGGAGTTTGAAGCCAGGAAGAAGAACATCACGCTGATTTCGGATTGTAATGACGAAGAAATCCTCGTTCGTTGTGATGAGAATCGGTTAAAACAAGTCATATTGAACTTCATTAAAAATGGTATGGAAGCTATGCCTGACGGTGGGTTCATAAAAGTCATTACTGAACTTAAAGAGGATAATGTGCATATATCCATTACCGACACAGGAATTGGGATGCCGCCAGAGCAGCTTAAGAGACTCGGAGAACCATTTTTCACAACGAAAAAATCTGGTAATGGGTTAGGTCTCATGATCAGCTTTAAAATCATAGAAAGCCATTCGGGAAATGTCTTTGTCGAGAGCGAAGTCAATAAAGGAACAGTCTTTAATATCGTGCTCCCTATTTAAAATGCCTAATAGGTAGCAATGAAAAAAATCATCAACTTTGTAGAAGATGTCTACGTGGGGGAACTGGATTTGGAAAAACAAAAGCATGTCAATATTATTAGCTTGAAGGTATTTTACCTTTTTTCTTTTTTTGCAGTGGGAAGTTTAACACCGCTATTAAGCGTTTATTTGGCCAATGAGGCAGGTTTATCCGGTATTGAAATAGGTACGATCATGTCTGTTGGACCGATAGTGATGATCGTTTTTCAACCTTTTTGGGGAATTGTCTGTGATTGGAGCGGAAGACCAGCAAAAATACTTGCAATCACATCGTTTCTTGCTGGTGTATTCGGTTTAGGCTACTTGCTGTTCGAACACTATTTCCTTTTAGTATCCGTCGCAATCGCTTTGGCCATCTTTCAAAGTGCGATAATACCAGTTTCTGATAGCATCACCCTTCAATATACAACAAAAATCAAATCGAATTATGGGAAAATCCGTTTATTCGGATCACTTGGTTACGGTGTGGCGGTTTTTGTAATGGGAAAGTTATCTGAATCCTTCATGGGTCCTTCCGTCATATTTTATGCCTTTTTCTTCGGCCTGTTGATCGCGGCTAGTCTGGCTCTTCGTTTGCCCGAAGAGCCACCTGGGGGAAAAGTGAAACTTTTCGGTGGCATGAAAGAATTGATCACCATGAAACGTTTTCTTATCTTTCTTGCTATAACGTTCTTGCTTTTTGGTCCTAATCTTGCAAATAATGTATACTATGGTTTGTTTGTCGAGGCAAGAGGAGGAACATATACAGGAATTGGCATTGCGTTCCTATTAGCTGTATTATCGGAAATCCCCTTTATGAGAATGGCAGGTGCCTGGATTCATAAGATAGGCCTGCTGCCAATTACCTTATTGGCTGGCACTGCTTCATTGGTCCGCTGGGGTTTGTACTTCACCGAACCAAGTTTAGCTACTGTATATGTGACTTCGATAATTCAAGGGTTTTCACTTGGCTTATTCATTCCAGCAGCTTTACAATATATCAGGGAAGTTGTCCCTGCACGTATAACAGTAACAGCAATAACGCTTTATTCGGCCATTGGCAACGGTTTGGGGAACTGGTTCAGTACCTTCAGCGGCGGGATAGTATTGGAAAAATCAGGGATATATTCAGTCTATTTATTTTATGGTTTACTCACACTGATCGGGATGCTGCTTACAATTTGGCTCATGAGGTTAGAAAAGAATTTAAAAGTAATGGGGAAACCCTTAGGTATAATTGAAAAATGATGAGTGGTCAGTTCTAATAAGGAGAAGATACTTAAATCAGGGCCTGCTATATTCGGAGTGATGGTCCTGTATAATTCGTTTGGATTATTACTTGGTTTTCTTGCTGCTAAAGTGTTAAAACTTCCATACGAAGATCAAAATCAATTGAAGTGGGCATGCAAAACTCAGGTTTAGGTGCTGCATTAACGACAGTTCATTTCTCTTCACTAGAGGCCGTCCCGGGTGCCATCTATAGTGTGTGGCATAATGTTTCCGGGTCAAAAAGAGTAGACAAAATCAAAGGGAATTCCGTAGTTGGTAAGGAATCGATTAAACAGTAAATCAAAAAAGGCAGAAAGGGATTAAATGAGTCCCATTCTGTCTTTTTTTATTGATAAGAGGGGAAGAGTGCGGTTTATTAAAGAAATGCTGTTAATAATTAAGTTATTGGGATTTTTAACCATAAGTAAGCGTTTTTTTGTTTTTGGAAATAATATGATTTAATGGAAGATAGAGAATGAATGGAAGGGTGAGTGTTTTTGAGTAAACCAAAAGTGTTGGCTACTACCATCGTATCAGCTCTTATCGGCCTGTTTTTTGTATTTTGCCTAGGATGGGCGATTATGGACCATTATGGAAAAAAATCATTCGATATGGAAGTAATTGAAGAAACTCCCATTAAAAATGATCTTCCCGATGATTTTACGGTAGTGGCGATAGGCGATTCATTAACACGTGGCACAGGTGATGAAACAGGCAAAGGCTATGTTGGACTTGTTGTTGAAGATTTGAAGAGTCAATATAATAGAAAACCAATCATTCATAACCTCGGAATTAATGGACAAGTGTCTAACGAATTGGTGCAGCAAGTGAAACAACCGGAAGTGAAGCGCCAAATCCAGGCAGCTGATGTTATTTTAGTTACAATCGGGGGTAACGATTTATTTCAAAAAGGGAAGACCCTGCTTGAATATGATCGTGAGGCTACATCCGTATCACAAAAGAATTTCTTGGGAAATTTACATGAAATTTTTAAAGATATAAATAAAGTCAATGATTCCGCTACTATTTTGTTGCTTGGCCTGTATAATCCATTTATAGATTTGGATAAAGACTTTGATACGAACCGCATCGTACGGGACTGGAATAATGAAACGGCAGAAGTCGTGGCTCATTATGAAAATGCAATTTTCGTTCCAACATTCGATTTATTTCAATTGTCGGTAAATGAGTATTTGTATTCGGACAATTTTCACCCTAATAAGAAGGGGTATCGTTTAATTGCTGATAGAGTTGCTCCTTTAATAAAATGGGAGGATGTGGAACGATGAAACAGGTGACATTGTCTGTTAGGGACTTGAGAAAAAAGATTGGCAAAAGGGAAATTATTAAAGGAATAGATTTTGAGTTGCATGAAGGTGAGGTTTTCGGCTTTTTAGGACCGAATGGGGCAGGTAAGACGACGACAATCCGCATGTTGGTCGGATTGATTAAGCCATCCTCGGGTTCCATCCATATATGCGGGTATGATGTTCGTCAGGAATTTACGAAGGCTATGAAGCAAATGGGCTGCATCGTTGAAAATCCAGAGTTATATCCATTTTTGAGTGGGTGGGATAATTTGCTCCACTTTGCAAGAATGTTACCTGAAGTCGATGAAACAAGAATGATCGAGGTTGTTGAACTCGTTGGTCTGCAAGCGAGAATTCACGATAAAGTGAAGACCTATTCGTTAGGGATGAGGCAGCGTTTAGGAATCGCGCAGGCAATGCTGAACAGCCCTAAGCTGTTAATTTTGGATGAACCCACTAACGGTCTAGATCCTGCCGGAATCCGTGAAATGCGACAATTCATCAGGAAGTTGGCTGAAGAAGAAGGTATGAGTGTTCTGGTTTCTTCACACTTATTAGGTGAAATACAGCAACTTTGTGACAGGGTCGCAATTATTAAAGGCGGGGAAATTATTAAAACGGATACAGTGGAAAGCTTATTATCCGCGCAGGAGCGGATAATTTGGCGGGTGGAACCTATTCAAAAAGGAGTGGAAATTCTTAGCCGCTTCACCGATATTACCTTAGATCAAAAATATATCATTACAGCTTATGATGAACTCAAAACACCTGAATGGAATGCTGCACTTAACCATGCAGGGGTGAGGGTACATGAAATGAATCGAAAGCTCCCGGGATTGGAAGAGTTGTTTTTGCAAGTCACCGGTGTCGGAGGTGCTGGCATTGAATAACTTGGTCCAAAATGAAATGATGAAGATGTTGGCAAAAAAGCGGCTGATCATAATCGGTATCATCGTTGGAATTTTAGTGTTGATGTTTACATATGCCCAATACAAACAAGTGGAAGAGCAGCGAGAGAAGTTGGGAACTGATGATTGGCGTGCAGCTCTTCAGCAGCAAATCATTGATACTCAAAATCGGTTGGGCTCGAATAGGATGCTGGATGAGTGGCGTGAACAGCTGCAAGTAAGTCTGAAGCAGCAGCAATATTATCTCGATCATGATATCAATCCCTCAGAACCAGGCGCAGCTACTTTTACACGCATGTTTTTGGAAAATTCAATTGATTTATTCATTCCGCTGTTGATCATGATTGTGGCCAGTGATTTGGTTTCTTCCGAAAATGGACAAGGCACGATCAAGCTTCTGCTGACAAGGCCAGTGGAGCGCTGGAAAATCTTATTGAGCAAATATGTAACATTATTATTATCGGTTTCGATTATCGTTGCGATGACAGCCTTATTGTCTTACCTTTTATCAGGAATCGTTTTCGGTTATCAAGGATGGGGAGCCCCCGTAATAACCGGATTCGAATTGAATGGTGCTGATGTGGATGTCAGTCAAGTAAGGTTAGTTGAACAATGGAAATTCCTATTGATGGATTTAGGACTTGTCTGGCTGGTGGCGGTTGTTGTAGGGACCCTTTCTTTCATGCTTTCGGTTTTAGTGAGGAGCACCCCTGCAGGCATGGGCATCATGCTGGCTGCATTAATTTCCGGGGCTATATTGAACAATATGGTTTCATCATGGGAATCAGCGAAATATTTCTTTATGGTGAATTTGAAGTTGACCGCTTATATTAGCGGGACGGCTCCACCGATAGAAGGGATGACTTTATTATCATCTGTCATTACCTTGCTCGTTTGGTGGGCTCTTGCTTTAATTGTATCTTTTACAGTATTTATCCGGAGGGATGTATACTGATAAGCAGCCAATATAAATTATTGGTTGTTTCAGTTTGTTGACAAAAGGGCTTCCGGAAGTGTCGCACACCGGACCGGATTTCAAAAGAAAACTCGGTTTAATGGCTAGCCGAGACCCCGCTAGATGCTCGCGGGGTCTCGGCAGAAAGGGAGCGGATTTCTGAAATTATCTGCAACCTTTTTAAAAATAAAAAAACTGCAGGTAAACTGGCCTTTCTTCGAATTTGTCGACCTTATGGGGATCGGAACGGTCATCCCGTATCCTTTTCACGATTTTATCGAGGGAATGAATACCATGATTTTTAAAACAAGACTTGGTTATACTGATTTATTTTTTACTGTTTTATATGAACTGAAAACTCACTGGATGAAGAAATTGGTGACACTCCTGCCGAATAACTGTCAGCCGAGACCCCACAGACGCATGCTTTGATGAGGCTTGGCAGACAGTAGGCGGAAAGGGAGTGGATTTCTGAAATCATCTGCAACTTTTTTAAAAATAAAAAACTGCAGGCAAACTCGCTTTTTCTTCGAATTTGTCTTCTGCCTGAAACAGCCTATACAAATAGTAGGTTGTTTTTTATTTTCTTGTACAGGGTATCCTTTTAAAAAAAGTATGTTCAAAATTAGGAGGATTATGATAATCATTTGAATGAAAAATTGATGCCAATGACTTCAGTCTCCAGTGGTGATGTACATATAATAAATTTAGAATATACATTGTCTTTCCGTCCAAATCGTTAATGTAATTTTTATAGGGTCACCCAAAGATGGTAAATGGGTATTTTATAGATGCAGGGATGCCACGCTCAGCAGAGGTAATAAAGAAAACTGCTGAAGAAATATATGGACCACAAAATCCACCAGCTGCCATTATTTTGACACATGGACATTTCGATCATGTTGGTGCAATGATTGAGTTAATGGAGTATTGGAAAGCTCCAGTTTATGCCCATATAAAAGAAATGCCTTATTTAACGGGACAGGAAAATTACCCCAATCCGGACCCTGCTGTTGAAGGAGGGATGGTCGCAAAAATTTCATGGATATTTCCGAATGAGGGAATCAACCTTGATGAAAAAGTTCAGCCATTGCCTGATGATCATAGTGTTCCCGGGCTTCGTGATTGGAAATGGGTTCACACCCCTGGCCATTCAAAAGGACATATTTCACTTTTCCGTGAAAGTGACCGAAGTTTGATTGCTGGAGATGCTTTTGTGAATGTCAGGCAAGATTCCCTATACAAGGTAATCACTCAGGAGAAAGAATAGCGGGCCCACCGCGGTATTTGACAACCGATTGGAAGGCTGCAAAAGAATCTGTAAAGTTATTGGAAAGTATAAAGCCGGCTGTTGCCATAACGGGGCACGGGTATCCTGTTGAAGGGCAAGAACTGGAAAAGGGTTTATCAAAGCTTGCAAAGGAGTTCGATTCATTAGCTAAACCGGATCATGGGAAATATGTGGAATGAAGCATAAACGTGTTCCATGAATAATTTCTCTTCAGAAGTCAAAAATAAACAAGCAACTTATGAAAATGGAGGGATTTCCGTGACTACATTAAGAGATATCATGACAACAGACGTGGATTGTTGCACTGCGGAAGATAATATATATGAAGCGGCAGTCAAAATGAAGAATGAAGATGTTGGTGTCATTCCTGTATTGGAGAATAACCATTTAATTGGTGTCATCACAGACAGGGATATCGTCATTCGCTGTGTTGCCGAGAAAAAGCCGAATTCAACTAGAATTACTGATGTCATTTCCACGAACCTTGTAACAGGTACGCCTGATATGTCAGTGGATGAAGCTGAAGAGTTAATGGCTACCGAACAAATCAGAAGGCTCCCTATCATTGAGAATGACAAGCTGGTGGGAGTCGTGGCATTAGGGGATCTTGCTGTACACCAACAGACAAATTCAATGGCGGGAAATGCTTTAAGTTCAATTTCCGAGGACAGAGACCAAATTCAACACTAAAAACAAAAACTCTGTTAGCTTTTGCTAACAGAGTTTTTGTTATTAAAGATACTTATTGAACCATCCTTTGATTTCCTCAACATGTTGCAGGCGCATTTTTGGAGATCCGCTTCGGGATACTTCATGAGTTTCATCTGGGAATGAAACAAGCACTGCTTCTTTTTTTTGCCGTTTTAAAGCGACAAAAAATTGCTCGCTCTGTTCAATGGGACAGCGGAAATCCTTTTCCCCGTGAAGTAAAAGTAAAGGGGTATTCACATTGGAAACATATTTTAAAGGAGAGTGCTTCCATAATTTTTCAGAAGAGTTAACGATATCGCCGCCTACTTCCCACTCTGTAAAATAATAGCCAATGTCGCTGACCCCATAAAAACTTAGCCAGTTACTTATGCAACGCTGAGTCACAGCGGCCTTGAAGCGGTTGGTATGTCCAATGATCCAATTTGTCATGAACCCTCCATAACTTCCTCCGGATACCCCTAAATCTTCATGCTCGATAAAATCATACGAAGCTAAAACGTGATCAACTCCAGCCATTAAGTCCTTATAATCCATGCCTCCATAATCGCCCCGGCAGGCATTTACGAAGTCTTGGCCATATCCTACACTCCCGCGCGGGTTAGTGAACAATACAGTATACCCTTCATTAGCCAAGGTCTGGAATTCATGAACATAGGTATTGGCATACATCATATGCGGACCGCCATGGATTTCTAAAATGAGCGGATATTTTTGATTACCATTAAAATCGGTCGGTCTCATGATCCAGCCGTGGATGGTAAGTCCATCAACAGATGGAAATGTAATGGGTTCAGCCATGGACAAATGTTTATCCTTCAAAAAATCCTCATTAACAAAACTGATTTGTTGTTTATCGCCATTGGTAAGGTTATAAGTAAAGAGATCGCCGGGATGAACAGGTGTACTGATGGCTACGACAGCACGATGGCTTTCGGGATCTATAGTAAAGCCGTAAATATGCTGCGGGTCAAGGATCGATGGATACATGGCTCCTTCAATGGAACCATAATAAACTCCGGTATTTCCGTAATCGCTTATTAAAAAGTAAAAGCCTTGGCTATCGTTTGTCCATAAGATACCTGGGTCGACGGCTCCGATTTGGAAATCCCCAATTGCGGAATCTCCAATTTGGACGTCCCATCCATCGGTCAAACACTGTGTCGTTTGATCGAAAATGGAATATAACCAGATATTTGAAAAGGTGGCACCGGCAAATTCTTTATTATGGCCAATGAAAGATATATATTCGCCATTTGGTGACCATTTCGGATCTCTAAAGAACCCTTTGCCATCCGTTATCCTCTCTAAAGCTTTCGTTTCTAGTTCCATGATGAAAAGATCGGAAAAAAGTTCATCATCACTTCTTTCTGCATCCCCGCTTATGAATGCAATATGCTGTCCGTCTGGGGACCATGCATTCGGATGATGATCAATATTGTTTTCCGTTAGCAATGTGGAATCTCCCTTAAAAATTTCCACTATAACCAGCTGCTGATATAACTGATCAAAATAGCCTCTCCCATCCCATTTATACTTAATCCGGTCATACCTATGAACTTCTTTGGACAAATCATTTTCCTTAACCGTATTAAGGTTTTCGCCCACCTTTAATCCGGTTGAAAGCAGCAACTTGGTGGAACAAGGAGACCAAATAGGCTTTGTTACGCCGTTAACGAAATGTGTCAGCTGTCGAGCTTCCCCACCAATGCTCCCGATAATGTGGACTTGTTTTTTACCAGATCTGTCCGATATAAAGGCGATATGCTTGCCGTCGGGGGACCAGGCTGGTGATGTATCACGATTATCCCCAAACGTCCATTGCTTTGTTTCATTCGTGATCAGGCTGAACATATACAGATTGGAAATGTATTTTTCCGTTTTTTCATCTATTCTGGTTTGGACATAAATCGCCATGCTGCCATCCGGGGATAGCCTTGGATCGGTTACTGATTTCAAGTGAAATAAGTCTCTTGCTGTTATACCTATTTTGTTCATCCTTTTCACCCTTTCATTTCTCATAGTTATGTATTTCGCTAAAGAGAAATATAAATCCTTTAGTAAATGGTAAACGCGTAATGTTTATTTATCAAGGACAAGAGAATGAAAATAATCCGGCCTATTCATCAGGTCGGATTATCAGGCTATATAGGCAAAAAAACATTCAATTACTTATGCATGTGTCGAGTATGTGGGCGGTGCGGTGGAATTTGGAAATTATGTTCTTCCATCATTTTATAATGTTCTTCAAAATGTGAAACCATTTTATCGGCTTCTTCTTTCGAGAGAGCGCCATACTCGACATATTTTTCGATCAATATCTTTTTGTCAGCGAGTATCTGCTTTTGGATCTTAGCGATTTCCGATTTTTGAGCTTCAGTGAATTGGACACTTTCCGGTTTTGCTTTATTTTCCTGTGCAGCCGGATGATTCAGGTTAACCAAGAACAGGGAACATGCTGTTAGACAGATGATTAAAAACTTTTTCATGAATGAACGACTCCTTCTAATTGATTTTTGTGGAACCTATAAAGCTTGTAAGTCTCTTCCTAATGGTGGATGTTTTTCAATATGGAAGATTCCTTATTTCTTTATTATCATTTACAGAATTTACAGTTTTATGTAAAAAAATAGGGTGAAGGTTTGTTACAGAAAGAGATGGGTAATTTAAATGTAAGCAGAAAATTTCATTTTAGCTTCTAAATAAAAACCATTTAAAGAAGGGAAGAAGGGGGATTATCATGATTTGGACAATTATTGGTTTAATAATATTATTATGGGTTCTTGGTTTAGTCTTTAAAGTGGCTGCAGGATTTATACATATCTTGCTTATCATCGCGGTCATTCTCATTTTGGTTAAAGTTTTTAAGGGAAGGAATCGAACATAGATGTGTATAGAAAGCTAACGTGGAAAGCTTTATAAATACCCATGTAAAGGCGGCCTGGTGGACAGGTCGCCTTTTAATTTTCCATCAGGTTGTCAATCATAAGGAAGTGGCTGGCCTAACAGCCTCTTATGAATCCATATCGCTGCTTGGGTACCATCCCCCATCGATATGGTGACTTGTTCGGAATGGGCAACGAGGTCGCCGCCTGCCCAGACTCCTTTAATATTCGTTTCTTTAGTCCGTGGATGAATCACCACATGATTGTTTTCATTTACTTGCACACCTAATTGTAAGGCTAGCTCATTATTAAGTTTGTTACCTTTAAATGCCGTGAATGCCTTTTCAGCTTCGATTATTTTACCTGATAGTAATTGTATGGCTGTCAACTGCTGTTTGGCATCAACATGAACCTCACAAACTTCCTCTTCAATTACGGGAATCTGATTTTCCTTTAACTTTTCCCTATACTCATCATCAATTTTTGTTTTCAAATGATTTACGTAAATGATATCTTTTGACCAATATAATAGAGTAAGCGCCATGCCCGCGCCCGCATTTCCGCCTCCCATGACAACGGTTTGCTTATCCATGATCTCATACCCATCACAATCAGGGCATATATATGTGGATGTCCCAAGAGTTGGATAGATGTTTTTGATTGGAGGAATGTTATCGGTAATGCCAGTACCAAGAAAAATCATTTTGGCTTGATATTCCCTGTCATTCTTTGTTTGGATAAAAAACATGTCCTGCTTTTTTTCAAGAGATTTCACTGTATCATCCAAGAATTCGACACCGAATTTTTCAGCGTGCTGTCTGCCAAGCGTCCTTAATTGTTTGCCGCTTACCCCATCAGGCCATCCAAGAATGTTATGGTAAGCCTTGGCAATCGAAGATCGGCCTTGAGCAGAATCAATGACGATAATATCATGTTTATATCTTCCGAGTTGGATGGCTGCCTGAATACCGGCTATACCTCCACCAATAATAATGCAATCTGCTTGTTTCATGAATTCACCGCCCATAAATTTGGAATAAACCTAGTGTTATTCTATCTGTAAAAAATATACCACTAGTCGCTGGCGCTTAAACAAAAAAGGAGGAAGTCCGCAGCTGGCAGACCTTCCTCCTTTCTTTAATTCCTATATCATTGATTCTGTATTGGTTCAAGCCATTCTTGTGCCCAATTTTGAATTTCGTTCATTACCGGTGCAAGGGCCTTGCCTTTTTCAGTTAAGGAATATTCAATCCTGACCGGTGTCTCTGGATATACGTCCCTTTTAACAATACCTTCAATTTCCAAGTCCTTTAAACGTTCAGAAAGAATCCTGCCGCTTATCGGGAATGCAGATTCAATATTACAAAACCGTTGAGGGCCTTTAAGTAATTGATTGACAATCAATCCAGTCCAGCGTTTACTCAAGATTTGCATTCCTTTTTCAAATCGTGGACAAAGTGTCGTATTATTCATCATATCACCTCATTATTAATATATTATAATCCATTTACCTCAAATGTAACAACTTTACCGATAATTATTTAGTTACTAGAGATGTTATAGTATAAGAAATTTATGAGCTTACTTTAAGTATCATGAAAAGTTTTCCGCCTCAGAATTGCCACACTTTAAAAAAATGTGCTTTTTAAAAATTGTGTTCTTTAGAGATACCATAAAAAATATGTTATTTTAATATTGAAGTCAAAGTTTTGCAAATGGAAGGATCCGTGGGAAAGATGAATGATTTACTGCAAGAGGCCGTATCCTTTATCAGGACAAGTTATCCGGAATTATTGAAAACGGAAGAGGACATAAATGGCAGGATCGAACAAATTAACAAGGAAATAAATGAAACAGGCAAATATGAACATACATATGAAGAATTGGTATATGGTGCTAAATTAGCTTGGCGTAATAGCAATCGTTGCATTGGGCGCTTTTTTTGGGAATCGCTGAGGGTAATTGATAAAAGGATGATTCAAAGCGAAGAGGGAATAGTATCGGCTCTCTTTAAGCATATCGAATATGCTACGAATAATGGGAGCATCAGACCTGTGATTACAATTTTCAAACAGAAAGATCATGATCGAAAAGTGGATATTTGGAATCATCAGCTTATTCGATATGCAGGATATGAGACGGAACATGGCGTAATCGGCGATTCAAGTTCAATCGAATTCACCAAGCAATGTATTGCATTAGGATGGGAAGGGAAAATCGGACCTTTCGATATTTTACCCCTTGTAGTCCAATTGGACGGAAAAACCCCTAGTTTTCATGATATACCTGAAAGACTCGTTAAAGAAGTTCAAATCACCCACCCTAAGCTAAAATGGTTCAAAGATCTTCAAATCAAATGGTATGCGGTTCCCATCATTTCCGGTATGAGGTTGGAAATTGGCGGTATTACTTATTCAGCTGCACCATTTAATGGGTGGTACATGGGAACGGAAGTCGGTGCGAGGAACCTTGCGGATGAAGAACGCTACAATATGCTGCCGGAAATCGGGGAGAGGATGGGCTTGGATATTAAGCGTGATTCGAATTTATGGAAAGATAGAGCCCTGATCGAACTGAATGAAGCAGTCCTTCATTCGTATAAAAAACACGGAGTCAGCATTGTAGATCATCATACAGCAGCTAAACAATTCAAGAAATTCGAAGAAAAAGAAACCTCTTGTAATCGGAAAGTAACGGGGGACTGGACCTGGTTAATTCCACCGGTGTCTCCAGCGACGACACACGTTTTTCATCAGCCATATAACAATGAAATAATGAAACCTAATTTCTT
Source organism: Bacillus sp. B4EP4a (assembly GCF_006680105.1). NCBI lineage: Bacteria > Bacillati > Bacillota > Bacilli > Caryophanales > Bacillaceae > Bacillus > Bacillus sp. B4EP4a. The sequence continues at coordinate 39,053 of NZ_VHIK01000026.1, read as the reverse complement.
TTATCAAATTCCTCCATATAAATAAAGGTTTAAATTAACTGGCGCGGGGTATAGTTATAGCAAGTCAATAAATAAGGGGGAAGGTAATGATGGCATTAGGAAAAAACGTAGTATTAATAGGAGTCGGAATTGCCGGAGTCTCATTTTTATCGAATAAAACGAACAGAGGAAAAGTGAAGGACATATGGTCCAATGCAAAAGCAAAAACAGTAGACTTTTGGAATAGGAAGGCTTCCGAGCTGGATCCCGTAATTGAAAAGGCAGGTCACCCTGATCCATATGATCATGACGATAATAAAATGGTAGATGAAGGCGCCATGTATGGTGTTCACTATTATAATAATGCGAAGCATGGATAATGCAATCAGACTCGCTTGGGGATACCCAAGCGTTTTTTTTTATTATATTTTTCAAATGAAAAAAATCAGATAATTGCGAATTCGAAATAGGGATTCATGGTATTAAATTCTTTATTGTGCTTTAAATGAATAAGGATTAAGATTAAAGAATCGAAAGGAAGTGGATACGAGTGAGCAGCAGTTCTTATGATCCTGAACCCAGAAAGAAAGAGGAAGCCAATATGATGCTAGAAGTCGAGACTGTTATTCTCCTTGAGTATCTGCTCGAAGAAGGTAAATAAGGCTTTCTCTATAGAAGAGGAGGTCAAGAAAATGATTGAAATATACAAGACGGATGAAAATCGTCACCTAAACAATATCGAGGACATGACAAAAGGTTCCTGGGTGAACATTGTTGCGCCCACAGAAGCTGAAATAGATTATATATGCACGACTTTGCAATTACCGATCAATTTCATGAAAGATCCACTTGATGATGAAGAAAGGCCACGAATCGAAAAAGAGGATGATAATGTTTTAATTATTGTCGACTTCCCATATTTGACCAGGGACGAAGCAGACTTACCTATCTTTGAAACGATCCCTATCGGTATGATCTTCACCAAAGACTGTTTCATTACAGTGTCTTTGAAAGAAACACCGATATTGGCGAATTTCAAAAACAATAAAATCAAAGGATTTTTCACTAATAAGAAAACAAGGTTTGCTTTACAAATATTATTTGAGATTTCATCCTATTATTTACGATACCTGAAACAGATTAACAAGATGACTAATGAAGCGGAACGTGAATTGCATCAGTCCATGAAAAATAAAGAATTATACACTTTCCTTGCTTTGGAAAAAAGCCTGGTTTATTTTACGACATCATTGAAATCCAATCGCGTAGTACTTGATAAGATCCTCCGTTTTAATTATTTGAAAATGTATGAAGAAGATAAAGAATTGCTTGAGGATGTAATCATCGAAAATGCTCAGGCAATCGAAATGGCAGAAGTGTATCTATCCATTCTTAGCGGTATGATGGATGCATTCGCTTCGATCATTTCCAATAATGTCAATAATGCCATGAAGTTTCTAACCTCAGTGACCATTATTTTAACACTTCCGACGATGGTGGCAAGTTTTTACGGAATGAATGTCGAACTGCCATTTGAACATAATCGGTTTGCTTTCATTTTTACATTATTAATTGCCATCACATTGGCTGGAACGACGGCATTCATTTTTTGGAAGAAAAAATATTTTTAAAATTAAACCGGCTTATAAAGCCGGTTTCAGTTTGTAGACAAAAGGGATTTTATCTAAATTTAAAACAAAGTTGATTGGAACGGAAGGTGCGAGACTCCTGCGGGAAAAGCGCGTCCAAGGGAGACCCCGCAGGCGCAAAGGCGCCGAGGAGGCTCCCGGACCGCCCGCGGAAAGCGAGTGCCTGGAGTGGAAATCAACGTCCTAATTGTACAAAGTGGTTTGTTTTATTCCTCAAAAAAATCAGAAAATCCTTCACTGTTAATCCGATCCGCATAAGGGTTCTCATCCTTTACATTCTTTGCATCCAAATTTGTTTGAATCACTAAACGGGGACTCTGTGATGCTTCTCTGATGATACGGTCGTTCAACTCTTTAAAATCCGGTACATTCTTATTGCCGGGTTTGTTTGGTTCCAATAAAACCACCTCCATTCCTATCTTTGCAATAAATGATGGGGTGTATTCATGAATATTCTTAGGTTTGGGAAGGATAAAGGACTGAGGAGGAGATCATAATGGCCAAATGGAACGAGCAAGCAGCGCCCAATAATAATTTAAGGGCAAGTGATTTAAACCCAGGTGAAGCCGATAAAGCAAAAATGGATTCAAAAACAATTGATGGAGATCAATTGAATGATCTAAAAATTCAAAGGGAAATCAGAAAACAAAATATATAAGACCCTTATTGAATGTACGGCAAAGACAGGATCATGCAGAGGAAAACGCTTGGCGGTTAAACCAAGCGTTTTTTTTGTTCATGAAGGCGGAGTTCCATGATTGATTTAAGATTCTCTGTTATCAGGAACGTTTTTGCTTTTTAAGTGAAGAAGGTTGAGTGAAGGCCCCTGTTTCTTTCGTAGTGGTACCTTGCCCCTCTATCTGAGAAGAACCTAAACGAGTTTGTGAAGCATCCTTCTTGTTTTTCCCATTCATATGTTTATCACCTCGATATTACTTTCCCTATTTCCTTTACATCCTATACATATATTGAAGGTGAAAAGGACAGGTTAGAGGGTAGAGGAGGTGTGTGTTGATGTCAAAAATCGGTGTTGAAGAATCATTAACGAATATTCAGGAAGCACTTCGCGAAAAAGGTTTTGATGTTGTGGAGATTAAACAAGAAGCTGACGCAAAAAACGTGGATTGTTGTGTGGTAACAGGTTTGGAAAGTAATATGATGGGTATAAGCGATACTTCATTGAAAGCGTCCATCATTGAGGCAAATGGTTTAACGGCTGATGAAGTGTGCCGCGAGGTTGAAAATAAAGTGAACTTGATTCAATAGTTCAAAAAGTGCCTAAACCGACATAGGGTTAGGCACTTTTTCTGTTCAAGATTGCTGTGCTATGGAAATTGTCGCATTCAATTCCACCGCTACATTACCTTTTATCGCTCTAGAAATCATACATGAAGTTTCAGCTTTTTCAGCAAGCTTCCTCGCTTTTTCAATCACTTTTTCAGAAGTGCCCGGTACTAATACAAGTGCAGGGCAATGAATGATTTTCTTATAGGTGAATACACCATTCGTAACATCCACTAACGCTTCCGATTGCATGGACAAGCTCGCCTTTTCTATATGGGCTCGCTCTAACATGGCAGCAAAGGTAATGATATAGCAGGTCGAGGCCGCCCCAAGAAGCATTTCATCGGGATTAGTCCCGACCCCTGGTCCTTCCATTCCAGTAGGAATACTTATTTGTGTTTGAAGATTCCCTGAATGAATCGTGCCGATATCATTTCTGCCGCCGGGCCATTCTGCGGTTAAATGAAAGTGATGTATCGTCATATCTATAACCTCCTTAATATTCTTTTAGTGTAAACGAATAAACAGGCTATGTATTCGATTTTGCTCGTAAATCAGGAAGTAATCTCATACATATTGAATTCATATGGAAAGCAAAAATTAATAAAGCTAGTGAAACAAAAAGGCAGAGGCATTAGGCTATTTTAAGCACCATAATGGATAGGCTTTTCTATAATAATATAAATCGCTTTATAAAAAGATAGATATTTCATAACGGAAGGGCTGAAAAGTTGACAACATTAAGTAATCTGTTCGATTTAACGAATAAAACGGCTATTATTACCGGAGGCGGCAGAGGGCTAGGCAAACAGATAGCTTTGGCGCTGGCAGAGGCAGGAGCTAATATTGTTATTGCCTCACGCAATCTTTCTGTATGTAAAGAGGTTTGTGATCACCTACAATCATTAGGAATTAAAGCGATCGCCTTTGAATGTGATATTACCAATAAGAGTGACATCGAACATGTTGTAAAAGAAACTGTTTCTCAATTCGGTGCCATTGATATTCTTGTCAATAATAGCGGTACATCTTGGTCAGGCCCGCTATTGGATGTTCCTGAGGATAAATGGGAGAAAGTGTTGAAGGTAAATGTTACGGGTACGTTCTTGTTTTCACAGGCTGTAGCAAAGGTCATGTTACAGCAAAAGTCCGGCAAAATCATTAATATTGCATCTGTGTCGGGTCTTGGCGGTTCGATACCTGAAGTATTGGATACCATTGCTTATAACACAAGTAAGGGCGCTGTGATAACAATGACTAAGGATCTAGGGGTTAAGCTTGCTAGACACGGGATTCAAGTCAATGCGATAGCACCAGGCTTTTTCCCGACTAAAATCACAAAAAAAATCCTTGAAGAATCCAACTTTGACATCGTAGGTCAAACTCCGGCTGGCCGGTATGGTAATGAAGAGGATTTAAAAGGAGCCGCCGTTTTTTTAGCCTCGAAAGCGTCCGATTATTTGGTTGGACATGTTTTAATCGTTGACGGAGGTATAGCAGCATTAGCATAATCGGAGAAGAGAGGAACGATATATATGACAGAAAAAAAATCAGATTTATATAAAGAGCTAAAAGTGTTCGGCAAACAAAAAGAGCAACAGTTGAATAGTAAAATTCAGGAGTTAATAAATAATAGGGAGTTAATAGAATCAGTTAGTAGAAGTTCACAAATGCAGGTTCCAGAGATAATAAAGATGCAGGAGGCCTCAGAAAGAAGGTCCATTATCATGAATTATCCCACAAAAAAAGATGTAGCCAATATTGCGAAATTAGTCCTCCAGCTCGAAGAAAAAATTGACAAATTAGAAGAGCTACTTTCCACTGTAATTCCAGAAAGAAATGGGTATCTTAGAAGTCAACCTTCTATGAGTGATTTAGGGGTCGTTTATTCATTAGGTAGTAAAAAAATGAAATCAAGAGAGGAATCTAACAAAAAGGAAGAGAATAAAAAAAGGGTTTTAGATTTAATAAACCAATTACAAGATTTAAAGTTCGTTGGACAGAGGAATAGAAATGTCTAAACGGAAGGTGCCAAAAAATCAACCTAAATCGATATCTAAATGGAAACATTTTTCGGATATTCCCAATCAGCCTATGCCGGAAATGGGATTAACACCAAAAATTTCGGTGTGGAAAAAAAATAAATCTACACTTTGGTATTATCCGGCGGTAAAAAAAAGATATAACGTGCCGGTTTTTCTAATTTATTCACTCATCAATACCCCGTTAATTCTCGATTTAGCTCCAGGAAATAGTTTAATAGAAGCTTTTGTAAATGAAGGGTTTGAAGTGTATTTGCTTGATTTTGGAAGTCCAGGCTATGAAGATGGTGACATCTCGATTGATGATTATATCGTCGATTACATTCAAAAAGGAGTCCAGCGCGCATTACGACACTCCGGAGCGTCAGAGATAACTGTAATGGGTTTTTGTCTTGGCGGTACAATAGCTGCTATGTATGCGGCTATTGCAGACGAGCCTGTTAAGAATTTAATTCTCTCCGTTACACCTATAGATTTTAGTGCCTCCCAATCTTTTGATCAATGGCAAGCTGCAATAAAAGATGGTACCGCAGATTTTGACGAGACGATTGACATTTTTAAAACGATCCCAGCTAGTGAGGTTAAATATGGAATCCGCTTGATCACATCACCTATCTATATATCACCCTATCTGTCATTATTAAATCAAGCTGATGATGAAGAATATGTTCAACATTGGCGTCGATTCAATGCGTGGACAAATGGACACGTGCCTTTAGCTGGAGCGACTGCAAAACAGATAGGTGAAGATCTTGTGATAAACAATCGTTTGGTTAAGGGGAGTTTAAGAATCAGAGGAAAAAAAGCTATGCTATCCAATATTGACGCTAGTGTATTAGTATCAGCAAATGAAAATGACCGTCTGGTACCGCAGGAAATGATTAATCCGGTTATGAAGCATTTGACCTGTAAGGATAAGACATACATTCTTCTACCAAGTGGACATGCTTCCAAGGAGTATGTGAGTGGACTCCCACTTTACCTTAAGGAATGGCTTCCGAAGCGATCTTCTCCAATAAATAATTAACAGTTTTTGAAGGGAGATGTATGATATAAGTGGTAAATGAATATGAAAATTTAAAAATTATGCCAATTATAGGTTATTTAGGGTTTGCGCCCGTAGTATTCACAAGATTTTTTGGAACTATTCCAGATTATATCGGTTGAAAATAGTAGGGCTGGCTCGTTATTTAGAGCCAGCCCTATTGTATCATTGATAATATTTCACACGTTCTTCAAGTGGTGAGAAGTCTTTATCGCCAGGCTCTGCAGTGGGTTTTCCAAAGGGCATTTGTGCGATGAGTTTCCAATCCCGTGATATATCCCATGTCTTTCTCACTTCGTCATCGATTAAAGGATTATAATGCTGAAGACTTGCCCCAAACCCTTCAATTTCCAAGGAAGTCCATACGACAAATTGTAAAATTGCAGACGATTGGTTCGACCAAATCGGAAAGTTTTCGGCATACGTTTTGAATTGTTCTTGAAGCCTATCTATAATGGCCTGATCTTCAAAGAATAAAACCGTACCATAACCATTTATAAATGACTTCATTTTTTCTTCAGTTTTTTCAAAATCTTTGTCACCGACTGCTTTTCTTAATGTTTTTTTCGTGATATCCCATAATTGGTCGTGGCTTTGACCAGTTAAAACAATCACTCTTGCACTTTGGGAGTTGAAAGCGGAAGGGGAATATTGAACGGCATGATCGATAACTTCTTTAATCCTTTTATTAGGAACAACACGTTCCTTGCTAAGGGAATAATAAGAGCGTCTATCTTCGATTGCGCTAAAAAAATCTTTAACCATATATCACACCTCCATTCTATATACCGATTTATTTTGACCTGATTTTAATATTTTATGATAAGTGAATACGGGTGAAATAATTTGAATAAAAATGGTTGACAAATTTATCACTGTCGTTTATCTTTAAATCAAGATATTTGTATTAAAAGCATTGTACAGGTTAAATACTTTGAATTCGAGATATTATATATGGATTAATTCATCTCCGTAAGGGGAGATTTATAAAGATAGGAGTGGTACGGATGGAATTAAAAGGATTGCATCATGTTTCGGCGATTACAGCTAAAGCGGGAAATAACTTTGAATTTTACACAAAAGTCTTAGGGATGCGATTAATTAAAAAAACGGTGAATCAAGATGATGTACGTGTGTATCACTTATTTTATGGAGATCAAATTGGTTCACCGGGTACGGAATTGACGTTTTTTGAGATTCCCAATGCTGCCCGCACTCATGAGGGGAACAATAGTATTTCAGAAATTTCCTTAAGGGTGAGAGATGATGAAGCATTAGGATATTGGAAAAAACGGTTTGTTGAATTCAATGTTGAGCATGATGAATTATCGAGCCGTTTTGATAGGAAAGTGCTTACATTTAAAGATCCTGAAGGGCAGAGGCTTCTTTTGGTTTCCGATCAGGATAATAACGGCGTTCAAGGAGGATTACCGTGGGATGGAAGCCCGGTGCCGCAAGAGTTTTCCATTCTTGGATTAGGACCAGTAAAACTTACTGTACCTAATATTGTACAAACAGAACGCGTTCTTACCGAGGTATTGGGGTTCAGGAAATCCGGCACATACCCATCCTCAATAAGGGGGCAAAATCCGATAGTCGTTTACGAGACAGGTGAGGGAGGAACAGGAGGGGAACTCCATATTGAAGAAAGGAATGACATACCTCGGGAAAGGTTGGGGAGGGGTGGAGTACACCATATTGCCTTCCGGGTGGATAATGAAGGGGAACTGAGAAAATGGATAGAGAAAATTAGCGAATCGAAATTCGTGAACTCGGGTTATGTGGACCGCTTTTATTTTCATTCACTCTATTTTAGGGAGCCGAATGGCATCTTATTTGAATTAGCTACTGATGGACCAGGTTTTGCAGTGGATGAAGCAGAGCAGCACTTAGGTGAGAACCTTGCCCTGCCACCATTTTTAGAATCGAAAAGAAAAGATATTGAAGCGAATTTAAAACCACTGAATACAAAACCAACAAATTAATCAACGGGAAAGGAAGTAATCGGCATGCAAAAGCAAAATGCAGGAATACATCATATAACCGCAATTGTAGGCAATCCTCAAGAGAACGTGGATTTTTATGCTGGAGTATTGGGACTGCGTATGGTGAAGAAAACCGTTAATTTTGATGATCCAGGCACCTATCATTTGTATTTCGGAGATGAATCAGGTTCTCCGGGAACTATCATCACTTTCTTTCCTTGGCCTGGGGCATACAAAGGGAGAATTGGCTCAGGACAAGTGGGGGTTACAACCTATGCAGTTCCGGAAGGATCAATGGGTTTCTGGGAAATGCGTTTAGGTAAATTTAACATTGACTTTAAAAAGGTTTCACGTTTCGGCGAGGCATATCTGGAATTTCATGACCCACACGGTTTGCAACTTGAACTGGTTGAGCGTAAAGAAGGGAAAAATAGCGAGTGGTCATTCGGCGGTGTACCAGCTGCCAAGGCGGTCAAGGGATTCGGCGGTGCCGTATTATTGACGTCAAAACCGATCAAAACGATGGAACTATTAGAGAAAGTGATGGGCCTGCAAAAAATTGGAGAAGAGGGCGATTACATCCGCTTCAAATCCACATCCGACATCGGTAATTTGATAGATGTTAAAAAAACGGTTTTGCCCAATGGGAAAATCGGAGTGGGAACTGTCCATCATCTTGCATGGCGTGCAATCGATAATGAAGATCATAAAGGGTGGAGGGAGCATATCGCCAACCATGGCTATGGTGTGACACCCTTTACAGACCGTCAATACTTCGATGCCATTTATTTCAGGGAAGATGGAGGCATACTTTTTGAAGTTGCCACAGATCCACCTGGCTTCGCTCATGATGAAACGAAGGAAACGATGGGTAGTAAATTAATGCTGCCGCCATGGCTGGAAGAGAAAAGGGGAATCATGGAGAAAACGTTACTGCCGGCAGTGCCGAGAGTACTGGAGGAGGATAAATGATGAAGCATATTTTTCAAAAAGGAAGTAATCCAGAAGAGCCATTGCTTTTGCTTTTACATGGCACTGGAGGAACGGAAACAGATCTCTTGCCATTAGCGGAAATGGTTTCACCGGGATCATCCGTATTAAGCGTACGGGGAAATGTACTTGAAAACGGAATGCCACGTTTTTTCCGCCGGTTATCCGAAGGGGTTTTTGATGAAGAAGATTTGATCTTTCGTACGAAGGAGCTTTATGACTTCTTGGAATCAGCGTCCAAAAAATATGACTTCGACCGTGAAAGAGTGGTAGCATTAGGTTATTCCAATGGTGCAAATATAGCGGCAAGTTTGCTGTTCCATTTCGAAGGGGCATTACAAGGAGCGATTCTTCATCATCCAATGGTGCCTAGACGAGGTATTGCATTGCCGTCCCTTTCGGATATACCTGTATTTATTGCTGCAGGTAAAAACGATCCGATTTGCCCGGCAGCAGAAACTGATGAACTTAATCAACTTTTACTGCAAGCTGGTGCTACAGTGGATGTTCAGTGGGAAAATTACGGTCATCAGTTAACACGTTCAGAGGTTGAGGCAGCGGGTTCATGGTTTCAAAAGCACTTTTTATAAGAATGAGAGGGAATGAAGATGATTTCTGTTAATCCTGAAAGTCTGACTGAACGGGATAATTATAAGTTTTTGACTGGAAGCATTATACCGAGACCTATAGCCTTGGTTACGACAAAATCCGAAACCGGTACAATCAATATAGCGCCGTTCAGCTTTTTTAACATAGTCAGTTCAAATCCTCCGATGATTTCCATTTCTGTCCAACGGAAAGAAGGGGTTTCAAAAGACACGGCCCGAAATGCAATTCAAACAGGTGAATTCGTTGTTCATATCACTGATGAGAATAATGTCGCTGATGCAAATCGAACGGCGAAGGAACTCCCATCCGACGAAAGTGAATTGGGTCTTACCAATTTCACGCCGGCTGTTAGTGATAAGGTATCCGTACCAGGATTGAAAGAAGCGAAGGTACGCTTTGAATGTACATTAGAGCATGCGATACCATTGGCAGGTTCCCAGAATAAACCTGGTTGTGATTTATTGATAGGGAAAATAGTCTGCTATCATATAGAGCAAGATATTTACCATAATGGCCGAATTGACCAGAATGGGTTAAAACCTGTAGCAAGATTAGCGGGTCATACTTATACAAAACTAGGGGAATTATTTGAAATAGAACGTCCTTAAGTGAAAAGAAAGAAAAAATGGCGTCATCTTTTTAAGATGGCGTCATTTTTTAAAATCAAAATTACCCGGTTAGCTTTATCTGCAATTTTAATGTGGTAAGCGACTGTTCCAAAAACGAGCAACCATTTCATATTTATGCCGCCGGTGCCATGATCGTTAGAATTTTAAAGGAAGTCTTTACAATCCGAAACAAAACTTGACAATTTTTTCATAGATTGATAAAGTTATAAAAAAATAATTTCTTATCCAGAGAGGTGGAGGGACTGGCCCTATGAAACCTCAGCAGCAGGTCTACAAAGACACTGTGCTAATTCCAGGGGGTGAAACCTTGATAGATAAGACCGTACGTGTTTATTTGTCAGTAACGCACTCTTTTAGAGTGCGTTTTCGTTTTTTCTGGATCCAAGATTAAGGAGAGTAAGAATGGAGAACAAAAGAAAACATGATTTTCAAAGGAAAATGAAAGCACGGCATATAATAATGCTATCGCTTGGCGGGGTGATTGGAACTGGTTTATTCTTAAGTTCGGGTTATACGATTCAACAGGCTGGCCCATTCGGCACCATCCTTTCGTATCTGATTGGAGCTTTAGTGGTTTATCTAGTCATGCTATGTCTTGGTGAACTGGCAGTACATATGCCCGAGACAGGCGCGTTTCATAGCTACGCAGCCAAATACATCGGACCAGGGACAGGGTATACAGTAGCCTGGTTGTATTGGCTAACCTGGACTGTTGCACTAGGTTCGGAATTTACGGCTGCAGGATTGTTGATGCAGCGATGGTTTCCATCAATCAATGTCTGGATATGGAGTGCTCTATTTGCCATATTGGTCTTGGCTTTAAATGCGTGGACCGTTAAGTTTTTCGCTGAATCCGAATTCTGGTTTGCGTCTATAAAGGTATTTGCTATTGTGATATTTATTATTCTGGGAGCTGCAGCAATGGTAGGTTTTATTCCAATAATTAATTCACAATCAGCTCCGTTATTATCCAATTTTACAAGTGCAGGTTTATTTCCGAATGGTGCTTTTGCCATTCTAATGACGATGCTCGCGGTGAATTTCGCATTTTCTGGAACTGAATTAATCGGAATTGCAGCTGGAGAAACAGTGAACCCAGAAAAAACGATACCAAAGGCAATCCGTATGACATTATGGAGATTGATTATCTTTTTTGTAGGAACCATTGTTGTATTATCCGCATTATTGCCTATTTCGGATGCAAGCGTACTAGAGAGCCCCTTTGTTGCAGTTCTCGAACGAATTGGAGTGCCGTATGCAGCGGATATTATGAACTTTATTATATTAACTGCCATTTTGTCTGCTGCAAATTCAGGATTATATGCATCATCCAGAATGCTTTGGTCGCTTGCAGATAAGAAAACAATATCACCCATATTTGCAAAATTGACAAAACGGGGTGTTCCGATAAATGCAGTTTTTTTCAGTATGTTGGGAGGTGGTTTAGCCCTTTTCTCGAGTATTATTGCACCGGATACTGTATATATAGTGCTTGTATCCATTTCTGGACTAGCCGTGGTAGTAGTTTGGATGAGTATTAGCGCGTCACAGTTTCTATTTCGCAGACGATTTATAAACGAAGGAAATTCAGTAAATGATTTGGCTTATCATACACCATTATATCCACTCATACCAATCGTTTCTTTTTTGCTATGTCTTGCTTCTTGCATAGGAATTGCATTTGATCCTACACAACGAATTGCACTATATTGTGGCATTCCTTTTATTTTGTTTTGCTATGGAAGTTATTATCTGACACAAACTATAAAGAAAAAGAGGAGTAGAACATGAAGAATAAAATTAGCCCAATTGACGCAATATTACGAGATCATTCAGTCATGATTTTGGACGGGGCTCTAGCTACAGAGCTTGAAAGGCATGGGTGCGATTTGGACGATCCCCTGTGGTCCGCACGTGTATTACTTGAAAATCCAGAAGTGATTTATCAAGTTCACTCTGACTACTTTCGGGCTGGTGCTGACTGTGCGATAACGGCAAGTTACCAAGCAACAGTTGAAGGTTTCGCACTCCGCGGAATACAAGAGAAAGAGGCTTTGGAACTAATCCGGAAAACGGTTTTACTTGCAAGGAAAGCAAGAGATGAATTTTGGAAGGAAGAAGAATATCAAACGACTAGACCTAAGCCATTAGTTGCTGCATCAGTTGGACCTTATGGGGCTTTCCTTGCAGATGGTTCAGAGTATGTAGGAAACTATGGTGTTTCAGATGAAACTTTAACTGCATTTCATCGCTCGCGAATATCAGCTTTGATTGAAGCGGGTGCTGACATTTTAGCATTTGAAACGATTCCTTCCCTGCAAGAAGCGAAAGTATTGCATTCATTATTGAAAGATTATCCAGAAGTCTATGCTTGGCTATCCTTTTCATTGAAAAATGAAAAAGCGATTAGTGACGGTACATTGCTTGAGGAGTGTACCAGATTGTTTGGGGAAAGTGAGCAAATTGCAGCAATCGGCATCAACTGTGCGCCTGTATCAGGTATCACGGAAGCCATACAGGTGTTGCGTTCAAACACGAATAAACCAATTATAGTTTATCCGAATTCTGGTGAAACATATAATCCGGAAACTAAAACCTGGCATGGTGAAGAATCATGTAACAGGCTCGACCTGAAATCTGAAGAATGGCACCATGCAGGGGCACGTTTAATTGGAGGATGTTGCAGAACGGCACCGAATCATATTGCGGACATTTCAAGAAAGTGGCGACCTTCCGTGGTGGTATCCTCCTAGCCCTTTTACTGTTATCAAACTGTTATAAGGTATGTAAGTAGTGGATAAATAAAAAGAACAGGAAGCGTCATAATTTGACGGTTCCTGTTCTTTTTTTGCACTAGATCGGTGTGAAGGAACATCCCGGATTGACTCATAGCTCTTATTTTTTCAGTGTTTTTACAATGAATTTCGGCTGAAAATTACAGGTGAATCCAAACCTGTCGCAAAAACAGGAAAAAGAGAAATTAATCATATTTTTTGTGTGCTTGGGGAAACTAAACAAACAATGATTAGAAAGGAGAGATTGAGTATGAGTCGTGGTAAAAGTTTTAATCACAAAGATAAAGGACATCCAGGAAATCTACCCAATAATAGAATTAGCGAAGAGAAGGAACACACCCGGCAATATGAACAAATCGAGGATATTGTCACACATGAAGCTTTCAAAAATCGGGAAAAAGATGACGAGATGCCTTGATTTATTGGGAAACAGTATATTGAATGAGACACTTTTAAACATATCAAGATATGGAGCAATTTTCCATACCTTTAAGGGTTTTATAATTTTGCTTTCCGAAAATAGAAGCACATCATGAGGCTTCCAAAATTCAGCTTCGTTTTTAGCTTAAAAGATGAGACAGCAATTTCCATTTATATACTTTGGAAAAACCATGAGCTTTGCTATGGTTTTTCTTTCATTGCATATAAATCAAGAGGGAAAGTCGGAGATTAAACTTAAATAAGCATATATGGCGGATAGAAAAAACAGCGGAATTTACTCATCTTCCCTTGATGGAAAAGGAAGTAAGTTAAAGAAGATAACAGAATAAGATGCATTTAATTAGCCGACTTTCTTCTATTATAAATAATAAAACTTAATTTTCTAAACTCGGTGCACCATTAGAATTCCAAAAACTACTAAGCCCAGTTAGTAAGTTTAATTACATGTAGCGTCAAAAGGGCGAACTCAACGATTAATCATAACCCACTTATCCTAACTGGATAAAGCCATGGAATTTTACAGTTTTAATTAAATCATGCCAGTTACATCGTGAATATTATAAGAACCTGGTGATGAAGTGCGGTTCATACCCCATATACCAAGTCTTAAGCCCTATGTCTGCTATGTTTCATTTTGTTTATCGCGATTTATTTCCACTTCTCGTTTAGCTCTAATAAAAGCGATGAATTGAATCGTTTCCTCTTCAGAAAGAGAGATTCCATCTACAGCCAGCTCCATATTTGGTGAATCCGTTAATTCCATGACTCGAGGTGATTCTGTGGTAATATCTTTAGATGGATAATCCACTCGACCTAGAATGTAATCAGTGGATGTATCATATAAGCCTGCTAATAAATTAATCGTTTCTAATGAAGGGCGGCGATGGCCCGATTCGTAACCTGCATAGGTACTCTTGGCGATTCCGAGTCTGTCAGCGGTATATTGCAAAGACCACCTTTTGGCCTTCCTTAATGTAGTTAATCTATTTACAATCATTCTTATTACTCTCCTTTTATATAAATCCATTATAACATCATATTGGAAAAAGCGTACGCGTAATGAATGATTTTAGCTTGATTTCACTCTGGAACATGACTATAATAACATGTGGTGTACGCGTAACATGTACATTTACAGCGAAAACATCCTTTTCTAAGATGATTGAATGATTGTAAAACAGGGAGGCTTTATAGGGGGTAGTATATTGGAGAAGTTGAAGTCAAAAATGAAGAAGTTGATGTTAATTACTACAGGTGGTACAATTGCATCGTTAGAAGGAAAAAATGGACTTGTTCCAGAGATGAAAGCTGACGAATTTTTAGGACACCTGCCGGGATTGGATTTACTTTATCAGATTGATAGTAAGCCTTTGATGAATATTGATAGTACAAATATGCAGCCGGAAGATTGGACAGAAATGGCACAATCCATTCATGAGCACTACCATGATTACGATGGCTTTGTGATTACCCATGGAACAGATACAATGGCTTACACTTCAGCTGCGCTCTCATATATGTTACAAGATTTAGGGAAGCCAATTGTCATTACAGGTTCTCAAATCCCAATTGCCTTTAAAAAGACAGATGCCAAAAGAAATATCTCTGATGCGATCCGGTTTGCTTGTGAAGATATTGGAGGAGTATATGTTGTTTTTGATGGTAGAGTCATCCAGGGTACTAGGGCCATTAAATTGAGAACTAAAAGCTATGATTCGTTTGAAAGTATTAACTATCCATATATCGCTACCATATTCAAAGATAAAATTGAGTATCTAAAGCCAGTTCATTCACCAAAGAAAAAGGAAGCTAAGTTAGATGCTTCCCTATGTACTGATGTTGCTTTGGTTAAGCTGCATCCCGGTATTAAGCCTGAATTCTTTGATTCTCTGAAAAATCAATGTCGGGGAATCGTAATTGAAAGTTATGGCAGCGGTGGTATTCCATTTCAAGGAAGAAATATTTTAGAAAAATTGAATGAGTTGGTACAGTGTGGAATATCCGTAGTCATTACTACCCAATGTTTAGAAGAAGGGGAAGATATGGATATTTACGAAGTGGGACGAAAAGTGAATAAGAATGTCATCATTCGTTCCAGAAATATGAATACAGAAGCCATCGTTCCTAAGATGATGTGGATTTTAGCCAAGACACAAGATCCCAAAAAAGTGAAGGAAATGATGGAAACACCGATTGCAGAGGACATTACATTATAGAACAAACAAAGGGGCAAGAGGAAATGTTGATAGAAGAGAAAACATACCGAATCGAGAAAGACTTTCTTGGAGAAAAGGAAATTCCAGCAGATGTTTATTATGGAATACAAACTCTACGCGCTGTAGAGAATTTTCCGATTACCGGTTACAAAGTCAATGAAGAAATGATTCGTGCATTAGCAATGATTAAAAAAGCAGCCGCTTTAGCAAATATGGATACCAAACGGTTATATGATGGTATTGGAAGCGCTATCGTCAAAGCATCTGATGAAGTGATCGATGGAAAGTGGCATGAATATTTCATCGTTGACCCAATTCAAGGCGGCGCAGGTACATCGATGAATATGAACATTAATGAAATCGTTGCCAACCGTGCGTTAGAACTCATGGGACACAATAAAGGGGATTATGTACAATTAAGTCCAAATAGCCATGTTAACATGTCGCAATCAACCAATGACGTATTCCCTACTGCCATTCATTTATCAACACTACGGCTTTTAGAGCAATTGTTACAAACAATGACCAAGATGAGTACGGTTTTAAAGAATAAAGCAAAACAATTTGATCATGTTATCAAAATGGGACGTACACATCTTCAGGACGCAGTGCCAATTCGACTCGGTCAAGAATTTGAGGCATACAGTCGCGTGTTGGATCGGGACATAAAACGAATCAGTCAATCACGTCAACATTTATATGAAGTGAATATGGGGGCAACAGCAGTGGGAACGGGATTGAACGCAGATCCTCGTTACATTGAAAATGTTGTTAAATATTTAGCTGAAATCAGTAACTTGCCGCTTGTAGGAGCAGAACATTTAGTAGATGCAACTCAAAATACGGATGCATATACTGAAGTGTCAGCTTCATTGAAAGTATGTATGATGAATATGTCTAAAATTGCTAATGATTTACGTTTGATGGCTTCAGGACCGAGAGCGGGATTAGGAGAAATCACACTTCCAGCACGTCAACCAGGTTCATCCATCATGCCAGGAAAAGTAAATCCAGTAATGCCAGAATTAATTAATCAAGTCGCTTTCCAAGTAATCGGGAACGATAATACGATTTGCTTAGCATCAGAAGCAGGACAACTAGAGTTGAACGTAATGGAGCCAGTCCTTGTATTCAATTTATTGCAATCAATTAGCATAATGAACAATGCTTTCAATGTCTTTACAGATTATTGTTTAGAAGGCATTGAAGCTAATGAGCAACATTTAAAAGATTATGTCGAACAAAGTGTTGGAGTGATTACAGCAGTCAATCCGCACCTTGGGTACGAAGTGGTTTCACGAATTGCGCGTGAAGCGATATTAAAAGGCAAATCAGTTCGCGAACTTTGTTTACAATATGATGTGTTGACAGAAGAAGAATTGGATCTCATTCTAAATCCTTACGAGATGACAAAACCCGGTATAGCGGGAGCTTCTCTTTTTGATCGGCAATAACCAGTATTTTAGTAGAAAACATTAATCTATATGATTTTTGATGCAATGACTATGCCTTTAGGACCGTTGGTATAAAGGCATAGTCATTTATTATATACATTCCTTTATGAAATGTTACCCAAACCGTCCGTCAACTGCTTTTAGGTATTAATATCTGAATATTCAGATATTTTTTGACCGTCGATCTAATCATGGAGGGTGTATAACTATTCATAAAAAATCCATCCCCCATGGAATATATCTAATAGCATTAGCCGCTACAGATCATCTTAAATATTCAAATAAGCCAGTCAGTCATGCTGCAGTGCCTGCAGCTTTTTTAGGAACTAAATCCAGTGCTTGTAGACCTATTAACATTTCAGGTCCGTAAATTGGGAATCCAATTCCTCCTTAATATAATATTTTTTGAACCTAATTAAGTTAAGTATTGATGATGATACATATAAAAAACTCATACCAAAATAGCAGCTCTTTATTTAAAAGGTCCTATTAAAGCATGAGTTCTCCAAATCTCCACCATCGTTAACTTTTAATAATTAACTATCTTCACAAGAAAAGCTGTGAACATTTTTTTTGCCCACTCGGACAAAGAAGGCACCATTGGCGTCAAGTTAAATAGCTTAATATTTCAATTTAAGTTTTTTCCTAAACGAATGGTATGTGTCCAAAGTTCCAATGAATATTAATAGTAAATGTAAAACCAACTGGAATGACATACGCAAATTTTCATCTTTTTTAAGATATTTAAAATAATGTAATTAGTCATTTCCAGGTGGAAAGGGAGGATAGCTTTGAAACAAGTGAATCGTTTTATCCGGAGTGTTACATTTCTAATGCTCGCATTTCTCATGTTTGGTGGGCAGCCTGCTTTTGCTTCATCTTCCTTAACATCACAATCCACGCCAGACCTTTTGATTCGGCAGATCCTGGGTTTAGCCTATGAATCCCAGCAAACCATTAATAGTGGTCAATTTTCTGTAGGTGATTCGTTGAAGAAAGTGGAAAAAGCCTGGGGTGTACCGGAAGATTTAAGTACCGCTGCGGCCAATTATTGGTCCCATAATATCCGATTCCTCTACGACGGTTCAACAGGAAGAAAAACGATTACCGCCATTGATGATTTTGATCCGCAATTGCAAACCATCCATTTATCCATGTTGAAGGGATTGATTGGTGAACCTGTAAGTGAGGTGGAGCAAGAAGGGATGTACTATGTCACTTATACCGATTACGCAAATTATAAAGTGGTATTCGTGTTTGAAAGCGCCTGGATTAACCCTGATCCAAGACTGAGTATGTATACGGTTGAATTGGCGTCAGATTGATAAGGAATACGACAAAAAAGGATCGTCCCTTTATTGCCGAGGGGCGATTCTTTGCTGTTATCTTTAAATGGTTTCTTACCACAGGGAGAATTTTGTTTAAGAACCAAGCTTACCGTTCTATTCAATATGATTCAGCCATACATTAAAAAGATGTAAATAGAATGATTAAGGGGGGGAACTGCTTTGTCAGAAGGTGTGCATAGTATCATTTTACCAGTTTCAATAAAAACGGTATGGGGATTTGTCAGTGTCATAGATCGTTGGGCACCTCTTGTCCCAGGATATATCAATCATGAGATGATGAATGAAAGGACACTCATTTGGGAGTTTAAAAGCGATTTGGGATTAATGAAGAAGAAAGTAAAACTTGAAGTGAATATATTGGAATGGATTGAACCCGAAAAGGTAACATTTAAACTTAAGGGATTAAATGAAAAATTTGATGGGCATGGCTATTTTTTAGCAGAACAGTGCGGAATTGGGCAGACTAAAATGACTGGCTGCCTGGCGATTACGGCAAAAGGAGCCAAAGCCCCTATCGTCAATGCTTTGTTAAAAACCTACGTTCCCCAAATGACGATCGAGTTTTCTGAGGCAGTTGCACAAAGTCTCCTAGTACAAAAATAGAAATTACATATTGGAGCTATCATTATTGAATATTGGCACTTGACAATTATACCTAAGTGGTATGTATTATAAATTGTAAGATTTTTATCAATCCTTCATTTCAACTGAATAGGTTTTATGATGGATGTCTGGATAGGATTCATAAGTAATAGGCAGGGTAGGAGGCCTCACATGGAATATGATAAGCAGGTTAAAAATAGAGTGAAGCGAATTGAAGGACAGCTTCGTGGGATATTGAAAATGATGGAGGAAAACAAAGATTGCAGAGATGTAGTAACGCAGTTATCTGCCACTAGATCTGCAATCGATAGGACAATCGGGGTAATAGTAAGTTCAAATCTTGTAGAATGCGTCCGGGAGGCTAATGAAGCCGGAGAAAAGAATCCCGAAGAGCTAGTAAAAGAAGCTGTGAATTTATTAGTGAAAAGTCGATAAGCAATTAGATTTATGGTTATTGTTGAATTGGAATTTTTAAGACAATGTTTGAAAACAATTTGACCAATCTAAGAAATTCTAGTGTCCAGGGTGGATGGATTTTTTTAAAATGGGCCTCTACAGGAAGGGGTCCATTTTTTTGAATTCTCTGTTTTCATTTCTGATAAGCAAATCCTTTGATATAAAGAATTTGCATGGTATCCTTAAAGGGATAAAAATTGAGTGAGGGTATACTATGGAATTTACGCATGTTACATCGGTTTTGCTCGGCCTCGTCATCATTCTAAATATTTTATTTGCCACGATTGTCATATTTTTTGAAAGAAGGGAAGCGAGCACCACCTGGGCTTGGTTATTGGTGTTATATTTTCTCCCTGTAGTTGGTTTTATTTTATATCTCCTTTTTGGTACGAGTTTAAGGCACGCCCACTTATTCCAATGGGAGGACAAGAAGAAAATCGGGATTGAAGAAATCCTTGATAAACAGATGGAAGAGCTTTCAACGGATCATTTTCCTTTTCGAAATGCCTCTTCAAGTAATTACCGTGATTTGATTTATATGCATCTCCGGAACAATGATGCCGTGCTTACTGAAGATAATCAAGTCGATATTTTTACGGAAGGAAAAAATAAGTTTGACCAGCTTTTTAAAGATATCGAAGTGGCAGAAAACCATATACACATACAATACTACATCATTCAAAGGGATGGCCTGGGTAAACGATTCATTGAAGCTTTGACTAAAAAAGCGAATGAAGGCGTCAAAGTTCGGGTTCTTTATGACGAGCTGGGATCCAGGGGGATGACTAAAAGTTTCTTCAGGGAATTTAGGCAGGCAGGAGGGCGAGTGGAGGCATTCTTCCCATCCAAATTAAAATTTATAAATTTACGGCTGAATTTCCGTAACCATCGAAAGCTAGTCATCATTGATGGAAAAGTAGGGTATGTAGGAGGCTTTAATGTTGGTGATGAGTATTTAGGGCTTAATCCAAAATTCGGTTTTTGGCGTGATACACACCTTCGAATACAGGGTTCGGCTGTCAAAGCCATTCAAACCCGTTTTATTCTGGATTGGAATCAGGCATCAAAGCACCATGATATAACTTATCAGCCACATTATTTCCCTGTTTTAAAGCCTCAAGGCAATATAGATTTGCAAATAGTAACAAGTGGGCCGGATTCTGAATGGGAACAAATTAAAAATGGCTATATTAAATTAATATCTTCAGCAAAGAAATCGATTCTCATTCAAACACCTTACTTCATACCGGATGCAAGTTTATTGGATGCACTCAGGATTGCCAGCTTATCAGGGTTAGATGTAAAAATCATGATTCCGAATAAACCTGATCACCTTTTCGTTTATTGGGCAACAACGTTCAATGCAGGGCAGTTATTAAGAGCGGGAGCTAAGATATACATCTATGATAACGGCTTTATTCATGCGAAGATGATCGTGGTGGACGAAGAGGTCTCCTCGGTGGGGACTGCTAACATTGATGTCCGTAGTTTTAAATTGAACTTTGAAGTAAATGCCTTCATTTATGATGAAGGAATGGCCGAAACACTGACAAGGATTTTTTATAAGGATGTTGAAGTCTGCAGGCAGCTTACAATTGAAGACTTTGAAAAGCGTTCAAAATGGATTCGTTTTAAAGAGTCCATTGCAAGGCTGGTATCACCCATATTATAATTTTTAAAGTTGCGGACCATTACTATATGGGCCACTCAGACTGTAGACAAATTCGTAAAAAGCGAGTTTGCCTGCAGTTTTTTTTTTGAAAAACGTTCAAAATTTTACAAACCCTCAAAAAAGTTCTAGCTATGATTTCAGAAATCCGCTTCCTTTCCGCCGACTGTCTGCCAAGCCTCATCAAAGCAAGCGTCACCGGGGTCTCGGCTAGCCAGTTTTCGGCAGGAGTGTCGCAAATAATAAATCACGGAATATAACCAAGTCTTGGTTTAATGATTTGGTAATAATTATCTAAAGTTAAGACAGGCATGTTCTATTGTCGGTCTACAGTTTTTTTAGGGTTATTCGTATTCTATCTAAAAGAAAAACAAAGTTGATTGGAATGGAAGGTACGAGACTCCTGCGGGAAAAGCGCGTCCAGGGGAGACCCCGCAGGCGCAAAGGCGATGAGGAGGCTCCCGGACCGCCCGCGGAAAGCGAGTGCTTGGAGTGGAAATCATTTCACAAACCCTCTTTCAGAAATCCCCTTTCCACCGACTGTCTGTCAAGCCTCATCAAAGCAAGCGTCACCGGGGTCTCGGCTAGCAAATTTTCGGCATGAGTGTCGCGAATTTCTTAAATCCAGTGAGGATTTATTTCATATAAATGAAAAAAATCACGGAGTATAACCAAGACTGTTTTAAAATTATAGTAATCATCTCCTCGGTAAAAATAGTGAAAGGAATTCGGCAGGAGACCATTCCGGACTCCATTTTGGTACAATAGTTTATATCCATAAAAGGGGGAAATGCCGTGAAAACGTTTATAATCACAGGAGCTTCAAAAGGTTTAGGGGCTGCCATTGCCAAAGGATGTTTGCAAACGAGTGATCATTGCATCTTAGTTTCCCGTACAGCCCATCCTGAAATGCAGCAGATGGCTGACCGATCCGGGACGAAACTTACATATATTTCGATGGACTTGAATGAAACTGAAAAGTTACCTTCCTTAGTCAATGAGATTCTTGCTGCTGTCGATGAAACAAGTGACATTTATTTCATTAACAATGCAGGTGTCATTGAACCGATAAAGCCGGTAGGAAACCTTGGTATAGTAAATTTGGAAACAATCATGCGGGTGAATTTCATGGCACCCATCGTATTGGCTGATGAATTCGTTAAACAGACAAAGGACTGGAACAGAAAGAAGGTAATGGTCAACATATCTTCAGGAGCAGCAAAAAACCCTTATCATGGCTGGTCAGCCTATTGCAGCACTAAGGCAGGGCTAGAAATGTTCACACGGGTTGCAGGGTTGGAACAGGATAAAACATCTTTCCCTACGTCTCTCATCTCTTTTTCACCAGGTGTAATGGATACGGAGATGCAAGGGACAATCCGGTCAGCAGACGAACGGGACTTTTCGGATCGAGACAAATTTCATGAATATAAAGAAAATGGCATGTTAAGAAGCCCCGAATTTGTGGCAGATAAACTTTTGCAGCTTCTTGAAGCGGAAGATTTGGAGAATGGGAAGTTCTACGATATTAAGAATTTACTTTGATGTATGGGAGTATGTGAAACGAAAAATCAACTGATGGCTTATAGAGTGGGGTTGTCCCTTAGGACAGCCTCTTTTTTTTGTGATCCTTCATTCCCATTTAAAATAAAGTCTAAAAAACCAGGATATCATCATTAGGAAATGTGATAATGCGTTCTATCCAATTACCTGAATGACATAAACTTTTTTGGAGGGAGTTTGGAGGGCTTTAAATGACGATCATTATTGTGCAAAAAGGTGACAGTCTTTGGGAAATTGCCACGAAAAATAAAGTTGACCCATCGAGGATAATTGAAGTAAACGGATTGGAATCAACAACTTTGGTCCCTGGCCTGGCATTGTATATACCTAATGAAAAAGCGGTGAATCGGAGGTATCTAATTAAAAGTCAGGATACCCTTACTAGAATCGGCAGTCGTTTTGGTACGAGTGCAGCGGAAATCATGGAGGCCAATCCAGGAATCGTTGCAAACTCGTTAAAAGTCGGTACGGAAATTTTAATTCCGTCTCCTTACAAAAATCAATTGATTACGCTGGGTTTTGCTTTCCCTACTTCAGGTGGAGTAGTGTTTGAAACACTTGAGCAGAATGGTGATAAACTATCCTATTTAGCCATTGTAGCTTATTCGTTTACAAGGGAAGGAAATGCATACGTTGATGGTGATGATCTCCCCCTTATTGCGAAATGCGAGCAGACAGGGGTGAAGCCGCTACTGATGATCCGGAACTTCCAAGATGGTGATTTTGATGCGGATTTGGCTGGCGATGTCCTTGCTAGTTCAGTATATAGAGCGAATTTAATCAATAGTATGCTGAATTTCGTTACAGAGAAAGGCTATGCCGGTGTCAGTATGGACATCGAATTCATCCCACCTGCCAGGCGTTCCGATTATGTACTTTTTTTAAAAGAATTAAAGGAGGGGTTGAACGAACTGATCCTGCATGTGAACGTACATGCAAAAACAGCGGATAATCCTGATAATCGAATTGTAGGCGGGCATGATTATCGGGGAATCGGAGAGGCAGCCGACCTTGTTGCCGTGATGACCATTGACTATGGGTATCCAACTGGACCGCCTGAACCCATTTCCCCACTTTGGTGGATGGGCGAGGTTCTTCGTTATGCATTGTCGACTATACCTGAGTATAAACTGCAGTCGGCTTTTCCTATGTATGGATACGATTGGATAGTACCAAGCCACGAGACTAAAGCTTTATCAGCTCAAAATGCCCAAAATCTTGCCATTGCAACTGGCTCTGAAATAACTTTTGACACTTCAGCAGCGTCCCCTACCTATTCTTATCGAAGAGAGAATTCGAACCATGTCGTTTGGTTTGAAGATATTCGATCGATAAGCGCAAAATATGAAATGATTGATGCATATGAACTTATAGGTGCAACTTATTGGCAGATTGGTTTGGAATTCCCTCAGAATTGGGAGTTTTTAGATAAGAATATCTGGATTATCAAATAGAATGAATGGGTGCCAGGAGGTGAAAAGAAGCGTTATATATTTTTTTCCCTTGTTTGGTTGTGCAGCTTTTATCAGGGGCAAGCCAATCACTCCGAGCAATATTTTAAAGAGCGACAATATTCTTCGACGGGCCCTTGAAACATAAAAAAGGAGCCATTGAAAACAAAGGCTCCTTTTTTATGTTGAATCGAAAGAAATACATCATCTTGGAATATTAGATGACTGACTTGACGGTGATTGATTACATTTTCCCCCTTGTAGGTCCTTCCTTTTAAACGTTGCATAAAGAAAAGCAAGGAATATCAGGGTGGAAGAAAATTGGAACGTTGTTTTGACACTGTATGTTTCCGATATATAGCCTAATAGTAAGACAGAGCCGGCAAATGTAAGATTGATGACCGCTCCCCAAGCGGCATAAATTTTTGCAAGAGTCTTTTCCGTTGCATGGTCTTGGAATAGCTTGGTGTAGATTATTTCCCGGATTTGTTCTGGGAGGCCGTACAGGCATGCCAGCAGCAAAGCCAAAGCTGGAATACTGGTAGTTCCAAAAAGTAAGATCAGCAGTGAACTTAAAAATAGCCCGAAAGTGATGAAGAATCCAATATATCTTTCTAGTATCTTGGCAAAACGGATGACGATCAATCCACTGAAAATCATGCCGACAAAGTAGCTTGTGTTAATGTATCCCCACCACTCCTCACCAAGTTGCAGGTTCTGTTCTACATATAAATAGATAACGGCAGCCACCCACACGCTTGAAGCTAAAGTAGTTATAAAATCAATTGAAATGAGTGTACGGATAGTTGGGATTTGGCGAATCGCAACCCATCCGGATATAATGGAACCCCAGTTTGTCGGAGCAACAGAGTCCGTCGTTTGTTCTGAGATTTCGATTCTCACAGTATAGATCGTTGAAACGGCAAAAAGCATGACAGTAAGCCAAATGATTAAGCTGCTGTTGGTGCTTATCAATAAGACGGAACCTAGTGGCCATCCTGCAACAAAGATGGTCTGAGTGATCACATTCAAGAAACCATTCGCTTTCATCCGTTCATCTTTTGGAACTAATTGAGGAATCAAAGCTGCGCTGACCGGGGCTGCGACTCCATCCAATAATGATATCAAGGCAATGAAGAAAATGACGGCAACAGAAAAACCTTGATTGAAATTTGTTATATAGATTCCTAGGCAAACGAGTAAGATAGTTTTCCACCATTGAGATTGTACAAGGATTCTTTTTAATGGAAACCTGTCGATGACAAGGGGGGCAAGTAAACTGCTGAAAAACCGAAAAATCGTTGTAGTGAACGGAAGCAAACTCAAATAAAAGGCAGATCCCGTTATGGTATATAATAGTGAAATCAACCCGACTACATAAAATATATCCCCTAGATTTGCAAACGCCTGACCTATCCAAAGGCATCGAAACGATGTGTTTTTCATGAATACCATCCTTTTAAGAAAATAAAGTTCATGGATATTTAGAATGGTTATTTTTTTACACTGGATTCACTCCTTAATTTAATAGATTGCATGAGCCGGGTTGGGCTGCTTTATATAGATGATTTTACCATAATATGAAAATGGGGGTTCTGAAATGCTTGCTGAATATTGAATATGGAATTATACTCCTTAATATATGTAAAAAAGGAGAAAAATTTGATGATTCGACGTTTCGCTTCATATTACCTGCCGCATAAGCGGTTATTCATTATTGATTTCTTCAGTGCAGTGGTCGTGGCTATACTTGAACTTGCATTTCCGCTAGCCGTTCAGTGGTTTATAGATACACTGCTGCCTGGCGACGATTGGTCTGCAATTGTTTCGGTAAGTGCCGGTTTGTTCCTCATTTATATCATTAGTACCTTCTTACAGTTCATCGTAGGGTATTGGGGTCACAAATTGGGTATCAATATTGAGACTGATATGCGTGAGGAATTATTTGAGCATGTGCAAAAACAATCTTTTCGTTTTTTTGATAACACGAAAACCGGCCATATCATGAGCCGCATAACCAATGATTTGTTCGATATTGGTGAACTTGCTCACCATGGTCCCGAAGATTTATTCATTGCCTTCATGACTTTTATAGGTGCATTTTGGATTATGTTGACGATCAATGTGAAATTGGCACTCATATCGGTTTGTATTTTACCGTTCCTCGTTTTATTAATTGTCATAAGTAACTTAAAGATGAATAAAGCCTGGAAGAAAATGTATACAGAGGTTGCAGATGTAAATGCCCGTGTGGAAGATAGCGTCTCAGGGGTGAGGGTTGTCCAATCCTTTACTAATGAAACATATGAAATGAAAAGATTTTCTACTAATAATCGCAGATTCCGTAAAGCGAAACTACTTGGATATAAGGTAATGTCCTTTAGCTTATCAGGCATTTACATGATGACGAGGTTTATGACCCTTGCCGTGTTGGTGATAGGAGCTTGGCTAACATTTCATGGGCAGCTCTCTTATGGTGAACTGGTTGCATTCGTCTTATACGTTAACGTATTATTTAAACCGATCGACAAAATCAGTGCGTTGATGGAACTCTATCCAAAAGGGATGGCCGGCTTTAAGCGTTTTACGGAACTTCTGGATGTCGGTCCTGATGTCGTGGATAAAAAGGATGCAATAAAGGTAACCACCCTTTTGGGTGATATTTCCTTTAAAGACGTTTATTTTTACTATGAAGATAAAAAGCCGGTTTTAAAAGGTATTGATCTAACAGTTAAAGCGGGTGAAACCATCGCTTTTGTCGGGCCTTCAGGAGCCGGGAAAACGACTATATGTTCATTGATCCCACGATTTTATGATGTTAATGCCGGCTCAATTTCCATTGATGGAATTGATATTCGTGAGATGACGAAAAAGTCATTGCGCTCACAAATTGGCATTGTCCAGCAAGACGTGTTTCTTTTTACAGGAACTGTAAAAGAGAACATTGCGTACGGAATGCTTGACGCATCGGATGAACAAATTCAAGAAGCCGCAAGGAGAGCCCATTTGGAGACTTTCATTGAAGGACTTCCGGAAGGCTATGAGACTCAAATAGGTGAACGCGGCTTGAAATTATCGGGAGGACAAAAACAACGGATTGCAATAGCAAGGATGTTTTTGAAAAATCCGCCAATATTAATTCTCGATGAGGCAACCTCTGCACTCGATACTGAAACGGAAAGAATTATTCAGCAGGCTCTTACTGAACTAGCTGAAAACAGAACTACGTTAATCATCGCACACCGTTTGGCAACCATTCGAAACGCTGACAAAATCGTGGTAGTAACGGAAGAAGGAATTGCTGAAGAGGGCGGTCACGATGACTTACTTAAGCAGGGGGGCATTTTTGCCAATCTGCATCAATTACAATTTCAAAAATGATAAAAAGCTATATGTCCTCACAAGGACATATAGCTTTTTTAATAGAATGGTGTGGAGTTCAATCAATAATGATTTCATATAATTTCAAAAATGAAATTAAAAAGGATAACAAACATAACCATATACAACTTAGGAATCCACTTAATGAAATAATCGAGAAATAGGAGAAACATTTGCCGTTATTTAGTCTTTTAAAAAAAGAGACCGTGAATGAATACCTGCAAAAAACTGCATTGGAATCCGTTGATGGACTATTATTGCATCCTCTTGTCGGTGAAACGAAAAATATTATATACCCGCTGATGTTAGGATGGAATACTTAAGTTACACGATCCTGAAGTTCTTATTAGAGGCATGAAGATAAATGAAGGAGAGTAAGCTAATGTAAACGCGTTTAGATTTAGTATTTTAAATCCGGCGGAGCAGTATTGTTCAAATACAGTTTTTGAAGATTCGTAGATATTAAGTGAAAATAACGAATTGGAGGTGGATAAATGAAAGCAATTGTGTACACCAAGTACGGTCCCCCCGACGTTCTTCAACTGAAAGAGGTAGAAAAACCTGCTCCTAAGGAGAATGAAATACTGGTAAAAGTGAAAGCGACAACGGTAACAATGGGGGATATTCGGTCACGGAGCTTTACAGTTCCCCTCTCTGTTTGGCTGCCTGCTCGGATAATAATGGGGTTAAGGCGTCCAAAGAAATCCATATTGGGTTTGGAGTTATCTGGGGAAGTTGAGTCAGTAGGAGAAGATGTCAAGTTGTTTAAAGCAGGTGACCAGGTTTTTGCAGCTTCCCAAGTCGGTTATGGTGCTTATGCCGAGTATAAGTGCTTGCCTGAAGACGGGCCAGTTACCATTAAACCTATTAATTTATCTTTTGAGGAAGCCGCAGCCATTCCAATTGGGGCACGTACAGCATTGTTTTATCTTAGAAAAGCTAACATTCAGAGAGGTCAAAAGGTTCTTGTCTATGGGGCTTCAGGAAGTGTCGGAAGTTATGCAGTACAAATTGCCAAGTATTTCGGAGCAAAAGTTACAGGGGTTTGCAGTACCGCGAATGTAGAATTGGTAAAATCTCTTGGAGCCGATAAGGTCATCGATTACACTTCAGAGGATTTTTCCAGAGATGGTGAGACTTATGATGTTATCTTTGAAGCGGTAAACAAGAGTCCGTTTTCAGCTTGTATGAAATCGCTGAAAAAGAACGGAACCTATCTAAATGTCACCGTACCGGTACCCGGTGTTCGAATGCTATGGACTAAATTGACAACCAGCAAAAAGCTGATATTGAGTCAAAATTCTCCTGAAACCCCCGAAGCTCTAAACTTCCTCAATGAACTTGTTGAAGCGGGGAAGTTAAAAGTGGTCATTGACAGATATTATGCGTTTGAAGAAATAGTTCAAGCCCATACATATGTAGAGAAAGGACACAAGAAGGGGAATGTCGTGATAACAATCGAACATAACAGCAAATCCTAATAAATGATACAAGATAATAAACAAGCTCTTAAAAAGCTAAAGGGTGTGTTCTAATTATAAGGTTAACCGGTTTATACTGGTTGACCTTTTTTAAAATGGAAGTCTGATATATCAGTAGTCAGGGTAATACGTACGGGGGTTGCGCCATAAATTTATTGAGGTGAGCCTCTGAAAGAAATAGGCCAAGATTTTTTAAGAGGAATCTAATTTTAAGCAAAGGGAGTGGAAAAATGTTTCCTATATTAGAAACAGAACGGTTAATCTTGAGAGAATTGGTGGAGGGTGATGCATTAAATATATTAAAATGCTTTTCCAATCCAGAGGTATTACGATATTATGGGCAAACTCCATTAACAAATACAGATCAGGTGAAGCAAATCATTAGGAATTTTTCAAAGGATTTCGATGAAAAACGCGGTATTAAATGGGGAATTGAATTGAAAGGGAAGGATGGCATCATTGGGACAATTGGATTACAAGAATGGTTTCATGAACATAAGAGAGCAGAACTGAGCTATGCACTTTTCCAAAATGAATGGGGTAACGGTTATGCAACAGAAGCTGTCAGTAAGGTGATTTCTTATGGTTTTAAAGAGCTTGACCTAACTCGTATTGGAGCAATTGTTTTTATTGAAAATAAAGCATCCAATAAGTTGTTGACAAATTTAGGTTTCAAAAAAGAAGGGATATTGAGAAATTATATGTACCAGAATGATGTTTCATTTGATACTAATCTATACTCTTTAATAACGGCAAATCCTCACTAAAATAACAAACTATAATGAAAGCTTCACAGACTAAGGGGAGATTGTTAACTGTTTTATAGAAAACAAAAATGGAAATTCAGATATATATTTAAAAATTCATGGTTTTCCTGTAAGATATCAATATATAAAAACCCTGTCGACTTGTCGACTTACTTAGAAAACGTGAGGAAAACATAAATTATGGAATTCGAAAAAAGTCTTGAAAAAAGTTGGAGTAATCAACAAAACACTGGTTTAACAGCATATTTAAAGAAAATGAAGGGCGAAGCTAGAGAAAAACACAGAATTGATTATATGGATTCCTTTGTTTCAGCTATAGGTGGACTCATTGCTATTATCATTATTAGTTTTATAGCTGTTTATTTAGGATATCCTATGGCACTAGCTCCTCTTGGGGCGAGCTGTGTTATTGTTTTTGGTGCGCATAAAAGTCTCTTGTCACAACCCCGTAATGTTATTGGAGGACATATAATCTCTACAACAACAGCCCTTATCATTTGGAGCATTTTCGGTAAAAGTCTATTCATTATCGGTCTGGTACTGGCTATTGTATTAATTATTATGACTTTTACAAAAACCGTTCACCCTCCCGCAGCGGCTAGTGCCCTTGTTTCGATCAATTCTCAAGTTGGTTGGGGATTCCTGATTCCGATTGTAATAGGTACCTTATTATTAGTTTTTATATCGATGATTTATAATAATTTATTTCAAACAAGACAGTATCCAAAACACTGGTTATGAAAAACCTATTTCATATACTTATATATATGACTGTTTCCCCGCTTATTGTACTGCTACTTTACTTCAATAGGCGGGGAGCTGTGGCTTTTCTTACTAATAGAATTAAAAACCTTACTTACCATCATATTACATGAAAAATAGCGTTTGATATTGATTTGCTAAAGTATGATGGGCAGTGGTAAAATCCCAGTAAAAAAGGTGAATGTTCATGTCTGAACCAGTAATAGAAGATTCTTACCTAATCAGTTTGCAAAATATTCGCCATCACTCGCAGCATATCCATTTAGGAATTGAAATTCTTTTCGTTATCCGGGGAGAAATTGAGGTTATGGTCAATCAAGATTCCTATCACTTGGCGGAAAATGATCTTATGCTTATAAATGCTAATGATGTCCATACCGTAAAGGGGCATGAAGACAATGTAGTTCTATTGCTGCAAATTCCCCTTCATTCCATCGAGCAGCATTATCCGGATATTCATGTGTGTTATTTCGACTGCCGTTCATCTAAAGAGGATAGCGGGTTATATCTTCTTTTTGACCAAATCCGTCAACTCTTGGCTGAAATTTTGATCGCACATTACCAAGAGCAGGACGGAAGTGAACTCGAAATCAACAGCCAGATTTTCAAGTTAGTTACACTCCTTATCCGGAATTTCAAAACAAAACATCTCGGGCAGAATCGATTTAATGAAATGAAGGATGAAAGAATTAGGGATATCCTTACTTTTATTGAAAAAAATTATCGCAAACAGATGTCATTTGAAGAGATTGCCAAACGGCAATATTTATCCCTATACTATTTGTCCCGTTATTTCAAACAGGCTGTTGGTGTGAGTTTTTCACAATATGTAAAACAAATCCGTTTGAAATCAGCTGTTCATGAGCTGTTATATACCGATCATAATATTATGAAAGTCTCGTTAAATAATGGTTTTCCAAATGTGAAAGCTTTTAACAAGGCTTTTAAGGAAATGTACAATCAAACACCTACCGAATATCGAGGTCTTCACAAAAAAGAACCTTTCCAGGAAGTAAATAATATAAGCGAACAATATACCTTGGTGAATTCGCCGCACTTTTTAATTGAATTGAGCAAGTATATTTCGCAAAAGGACCAAAGTGTTAAGGTGAAAGAATCGGGAGTTTCGGCGGTACATATCAACCTGCCGCAAGAGCCTGTTCTTGTGAGGGATAAAGCCAAGCGATTATTGGTGATTGGACAGCTGGAATATGCCTTAAATGAAGAGGTCCAAGCAGAATTAAAGCTTATTCAGGAGCAGCTCCATTTTGAATATGCCTATTTCACGAACCTATTTTCCAAAACATTTACGACAATCGATCCGCTTTTGCAAATAGGTGGGCCGTATTATAAGATTGATGCTTTATTTAACGAGTTTCAAAGGCTGGGTTTAATTCCATTCATTAGTGTGGAGATTGAAAAGGAAGTAGTAAGCTGCCCGGATTATATAAAGATGTTAGATGAATTTTTACAGCACGCTGTCAGTTATTTTGGCGATGCCTTTGTCGGGAAATGGCAATTTGAATTGGTTTTCTCGGAGTGGGATCAAACTGCCCGGACTTTTTATCAACAATACTTTCATACTGTGAAAAAGAGGGCTTCCACCGCAAAGGTCGGAGTTCAAGTGCCTTTTTCCTTAGAAAAAGGATTATCAGTCCCTATTACTGAATTTTTAAAGCAAATGGATCAAATTGACCTGGTTTGCTTTAGCTGCAATCCAAATGAACAAGTTGACTTTACCGATATGGATAACAGTTCCTTTAAGGGAGTAAAAGATTATATAAAGAAATCGTGTATCGAATTAAAAGCAAAGCTATTGTCAGCTGGCTTGGCTGGCACACCAATTTACCTGACAAACTGGAATACACTCTACGGTAATACAGTAAATTTAAGTGGAACTTTTTTTCGATCAGCTCTCATTTTTAAAGACATGCTTGATGTTATAAAAGAGATTTCCGGTTTGGGATTTTGGATTGATACCCATTCATTAGAAAAAAGTAATATGGATAATGAAAATATTGCAATGAATGGAATTGCCCTGCTTTATTATTATCAAATAAAACGTCCGGCGTTTTTTAACATGCAATTAATCGCGAAAATAGGACTAGAGATTTTAGCCGAAGGTGAGGACTTTGTACTGACGAAGGGGAAACAAGGGTATCAATTGGCTATTTATAACAATTCCTATGTTAATCCCACTTATTCTGTCGAAGGTTTCTTTTTGCGCTCCTTAACCAAGGAAAAGAAAATCATGATTTCAGGGCTGCCTTCTGGCATTTATCAAATTCGCAAACACATTCTCGATAGAAATAACGGTGCATTTTACTTTAATTGGCTCAATCTCAATCAGCAGTATATCTATGACCAAGAGATCATTACGTATCTCAAGCAGCGAGCTTATCCAGATTTGCAAATCTATGAGGAAAACATTGACTCGGATCTATTTTTACAATCCACTTTGACGTTAAATGCCATACATCTCTTTGAAATTAAGCCATTAGGTTAAAACTTGATGGTCTTTTTTTGTTGTCCGGTAAAGCCAAGTAATGAAAAAGGGCAAATGAAGGGGTAAGTTTTCGACAATGATTGGAATGTTTTCAATACTTAAAATAATTATAATGAAGACAAGAAAGCGATTACATAAATATTATTTCGGAGGTAGCCTTTTATGTCTGTTTCTCAAGGAACGATTAAGAAGCAAAGCGAAGCAAAACTTTCGGTATCAAAGGAAAAAAATACCGGTGGAGTTTTGTTGACTACAGCTTTAATGGCTGGTTATTCCATGATTTACATGGACAAAAACATGATTTCGACTGCAATTATCCCAATTGCAGAACAATTCCATCTAACAACAAGTCAAACTGGTTTGATAATGAGTTTATTTTTCCTGGGTTATTCTTTAATGCAGATACCTGGTGGATGGCTCGCAGATAAGATTGGATATAAAAAGGTACTAATGCTTTCGCTTTCGCTTATTACAATATTTTCATTCGCATTTGGCTTTGCTGGAAGCTTATTGATGTTTATTTTGATTCGTTTCTTGGCTGGTATTGGCCATGCAGGCTATCCTCCAAGCTGTTCAAAAGGAATCGCCGAAAATTTCCCGAAAAAAAGACGAACTTTTGTTCAATCGCTCATTTTGTCAACGAGTGGAATTGGCGGAATTTTGGCATTTGTGATTGGGGCACGGCTGATTGACTTGGATTGGCATTATGCCTACTATGCACTGGGGACAATGTTTGCGATCTCGTTACTTTTGGTTGCCTTTTTGGTACCTAATAGCCATCCAACTGCCAAAACGAAAACTGAAAAGAAACAAGTTAGTTTTAAATCAGTGATTTCCAATCGAAATGTAATTATTTTATTCGTTGCTATGCTGCTTGCGAATGTAGCTTTTTATGGAAATATGTCATGGCTGCCAACCTTCTTAAAGACAAAATTTACACTATCCATTAGTACGGTTGGGATAATCCTGGCAGTGAACGCTATTGGGGGAACGCTAGCTTCCATATTTGCAGGTGTATTATTGACAAAATATTTTGCTGGTAAGGAAAAGTTACTGCTAATGTGCTGTTCAGTAGTTTCATCCTTGTTGTTTCTTGGTTTAGTATTTTCAAATTCATTGGCCCTTTCCATTGCTTTCTTATATGTGCTTACATTTTTATTAACTACGATCTTTGTGGGGATTTTCTCTTGGCCGCACAAGATTTTACCTGAGAAAGTAATTGGGTCATCCATTGGGATCGTCAATACGGGTGGAACGCTTGGTGGCTTTATTGCTCCAATGGCATTCGGTGCTTTAATTTCTATGGCCGGTGGATCGTTTTCTATCGTATTCATCACCTTGGCAATAGCCGTTGTAATATGCGGTCTAGTAATACTTACCGTTAAAGCAGAAAAATAATAGGAGGGGAATATGATGTTAGATCAACTAATGCAAAAACTTGAAGAGAAAAAAGAAAGAATGATAGAAATTCGTAGATATCTCCATCAACATCCTGAATTATCTTTTAAAGAAGAAAAAACGGCTCAATACATTGCTGATTTTTATAAAGATAAAAATGTAATAATACGGACAAATGTTGGCGGATATGGAGTGGTTGTGACAATCGAAGGCGGACTCGCAGGTAAAACGGTTGCCCTGCGTGCTGATTTTGATGGACTGCCAATTATGGAAGAGGCAGATGTCCCATTTAAATCGAGTAATCCAGGTGTTATGCATGCATGCGGTCATGATGGACATACTGCCTATTTAATGATCCTAGCCGAAGCATTAATTGAAATAAAAGACCAATTAAGGGGAAACGTTGTTATCTTGCATCAGCCTGCGGAAGAAACGCCTCCTGGTGGAGCAATTGCAATGATTGAAGATGGATGCTTAGAAGGTGTGGATAGTATTTTCGGCATTCACCTTATGTCCCCATCGGTGACCGGGGAAGTCTCTTATCGTGCTGGAGAAATGCAGGCCGGACGCTCGTATTTCAAAGTGAAAATCCAAGGAAAAGGCGGACATGGTTCGATGCCGCATACAAGCAATGACAGTATTGTCGCAGCAAGCCATTTTGTTGTAGCAGCCCAGACGATTGTCAGCCGTCGAATCAATCCCTTTGATATGGCGACAGTAACGATTGGCTCGTTTGATGGAAAGGGATCATTTAATGTTATAAAGGACAGCGTGGAACTTGAGGGAGATGTTAGAACCATGTCCAGTGAAGTTCGTGCTACAGTGGAAACTGAATTCAAGCGAATTTTAGCGGGGCTTGCTCAAGAATTTGACATTACCTATGACTTAATATACTCACATGATTACCCTGTTTTAGTGAATGATAATGCCATGACAGAACTGGTTGTAAATGGGATTAAAAAGGCCGGAATTCCTGAAATCAAAGCGTTAGTGGAAACACCGCCAATGTCTGGGTCAGAGGATTTTGCTTACTATTTGCAAAAGATTCCTGGCAGTATGTTTTATGTTGGAGCAAAGCCGGATGATGGTCCAGTTTATCCTCACCATCATCCTAAGTTTGTCATTAATGAGGACAGCCTTATCATCGCAGCAAAAGCAATGGCAGCTGTAGTTATAGAATATTTTGGACAGAAGTAAACAAAGGGAAGAAGGATACGGTTCTTATGCTTACGGCGTGGGAACCGTATCCTTAAGGAGTGATCACATGTCTTTTACCAATTTGAAAGAGTTAATTGAACTAGCAGAGCTGGAGAAAACAACCATTTCGGAATTGATGATCAAAACAGAAGTACAACAGAAAGGTTGTTCCAGGGAGACGATTACAGAAATAATGTCGGAACAATTTACTGTAATGGAGGAGGCTGTCCGCAGAGGTACAATGAGTCCAGTCATGTCGCGTACTGGTTTGACGGGAGGGGATGGAAACCGTCTTTATCAGTATGCCCGAAACGGGAATTCCTTTGTCAATCCCAAAACATTGAATGCTGCAGCAAATGCGCTCGCGGTATCGGAAGTAAATGCTGCTATGGGGCGAATTGTGGCGACGCCAACAGCTGGGTCAGCGGGAATCTTGCCAGCTGTCCTTGTTCACGCCCTTGCCAGCGGGAAATTTACCAGAAAGCAGATTGTACAGTCAATATTCACTGCCTCTGCCCTTGGTTTAGTTGTTGCAAATAAAGCTTCGATATCAGGGGCAGCCGGCGGGTGCCAAGCTGAAATCGGTTCAGCAACCGCAATGGCTGCCGGCACCCTAGTAGAGCTTGCCGGTGGAACACCAATGCAGGTTGGAAATGCCGTAGGAATTGCTTTGAAAAATTCACTGGGGTTGGTATGTGATCCGGTTGCTGGGCTGGTGGAAATCCCGTGCATCATCCGCAACGGTTTACATGCAATTACCGCACAAGCTGCTGCAGATATGGCTTTAGCTGGAATAGCCAGTATCATCCCACCGGATGAAGTGATTCATGTGATGCATGAAGTCGGACAGCAAATGCCCGAATCGTTGAGAGAAACCGGGATAGGAGGTCTCGCCGGAACTCCGACCGGGCAAAAATTAAAGAAGCAGATTCTAAGCGGAAAAACTAGTGGCGGTGGGCCGGCAAAATACCAAAGTGCGTATGAGATCATCGGTCCGGTAATGGTTGGCCCTTCGAGTTCTCATACAGCCGGGGCTGTCCGAATCGGGAATATTGCCCGCCAGCTATTAAACGAAAATCCATTATATGCAAAGTTCTCGCTGATGGGATCTTTCGCCGAAACCTATCAAGGCCATGGAACAGACCTGGCTCTATTAGCCGGTGTTCTTGGGTTATCTACAATGGATGATGGTATTCCAAATGCCCAACAAATTGCTGAAGAAAATCGCTTACAATATGAATTCACGAAAAGGGTTCTTGGAAGCTATCATCCGAATACAGTCCTCGTAGAATTGACAGGCGTCACACTTACTGTAAAGGTTTTGGCCAGCTCTTTAGGCGGTGGTAAAGTGGAGGTTCAGGAATTCGATGAGTATCCATTAAAATTTTCAGGAGAACGGCCAACACTTGTGATCCGTCATTCCGACCAAAAAGGGGTTATTGCCGAATTATCGGATATTCTTTATCAAAAAGGGTTCAATATAGCCCGAATGGCCAATGAACGTTCCAAAATCAATGGTGAAGCAATAACGGTTTGTGAAATCGACAATACAATTGAAGAAACTCTCTTATCTTTATTAAAAAGAGAGATTCCGATTATTGACGAAATTGTCTTAGTTCAAACTAAGTAGTTTCCTAAAAACTATCCATTAATCTCGCGACCGTATTTTCGCTGATGCAAAAAGCATGGTATGCGATTAAATTCAAAAAGGCATTCGGAATTAATTCGTTCCGAATGCTTTTTGTATATAATCTTAAGGATGGTTGTTTATTTTATATGCTGGTTTATCCATTATGTTCATCAGTTGTGTTAGTAGCCTGGGTGAAAGTATGATTGTCAGCGGGCTGGAGTTGCTACAGCTAGCTTTTAGGGAATCGGCTAGATGTTGAATTTTCAGAAAGCAAGATTTCCAATATGCTTGATATTGAGAAAATACGATTCACGATTCTCCTGAACGAACGAAATCCGCTATGAATAATTTTCTATACACCGTGGGGATTTCATATTTGCCACTCCATGAAAAGGCAGTCGAGACTGCAAAGGCAATAGGAACAGTTGAAGTCAAACGGGACAAGAAAAAAAGCAGTTTTCTAAATGCTTACGAAAGTATTTAAAAAGAAGTCGATAAAGGAAGGCTTGGTTTTAAACGAAAAAAGTGCCAATTTTGACATCTTACATATTTTATCCGGAAAGTTTTTGAACAAACGAGCCTGTATCCACCTTGGATCAGGCTTTAATGTATATATAGAAAATTAATCACGAGAGATATTACGTTTATAGACTTTGAAAAAAATCATGCTTGAATCTGCGATTGTCTAGAATTCTTTTTAAAAATCACTTTCGCTTTAAAATGTGAGAACAAATAACAGCCTATAATCACAATACCACTACCAATTCCTTGTACCCACGTCATTTTTTCACCTAATAATAGAAAGGCTAAAATTGCAGTGAAAATAGGATTAAAATTCAAGAAAATACCTGATGTTGTTGTACCTAATTTTTGTACACCAATGTTCCAAAGTACCATACATGCTACAGTTGAGATAACGCCTGTATATAAAATAGATTGGATGAAAGAAGTATTTATATTAGACACTGTAAAATTAGAAAAATTAAACGGAAGAAGGACTATAAGTCCAAATATACCAGAATATAATGTAGACATCATGGGTGTAGTTGTTATCATGGCCCATTTGCTACAAACGGAATATATTCCCCAAACGCATACAGCAGCCATCATATATAAATCACCTGTATTAAATCGCAATGAAAGAAATAGATCAATATTTCCTTTTGAAAGTACAAGTATTACGCCAATAAGCGAAAAAAACATAGAAAACATTTGTAGAATATTAATTCTTTCATTTAAAAAGAAAAATGAAAAAACAGCAATTGAAATCATGTTTAATGTTGATATTAATCCAACATTAGTGGCGGATGTTTTCTCTAATGCTGCAAATTGTAAAAGATTAAATAGAACCACACCAGTAATTCCCATCAAAAATAAAGGAAGGATTGCAGTTCGAGGGGGAAATATCTTTCTTTCTTTCCACCATACAATTGGCAAAAGACAACTAATAGCAATGATCCACCTTAAACTCGTCAAAGTCATCGGAGAAGCATGACCGACAAGCGATTTTCCTACGACAAAGTTCCCGCCCCATAATAAACTTGTTAAAAGTAATAACGAAAAATAATAATACTGCATATCTTTTTGCTCCTTTTCATCTTTCACAGTTTAAGTGAAAAAAGATCGAAGCCATTGTGCACAATGACATTTCAATTTTCATAATTAATTACTGCTAATTTTAACATTATAGTTCGTTACTTTATATATTATTTTGTATAATAG
>NZ_VHIK01000025.1:0-29369 GCF_006680105.1 Bacillus sp. B4EP4a | reverse complement strand
GACTGTTCAATCTACAGTAAATGAAGTGAACAAAGATCAATCCAATGTAAAGAAAAGTACGGATAAATATAAGAAACAAAAATCCCCTGAAAACAAGAAAAAAGAAAATAAGAAGGAAATACCTTCAGAAACTAATCCTGAAATAAGTGCACATCCGGAAGTTTTATCTGACGTGAAAGAAGAAGCGACTGTTCAATCTACAGTAAATGAAGTGAACAAAGATCAATCCAATGTAAAGAAAAGTACGGATAAATATAAGAAACAAAAATCCCGGAAAAAAAAGAAAAAAGAAAGTAAGAAGGAAAACACTTCAGTAACTAATAAAAAAGATATTCAAGAGTCAATCCAAGAAAACTTGACTGAAGAATTCAGGAACTCAAGCCCTCAAGAAATGAACGAACAATCCGCAAAGAAAAATGATTTAAAAGAAAAAAGGAAACTGATAGATAAGAAATGTTACGAATTAATGAAGTCCACTGAAAAAATGTATGCAGAAAACGGAAATCAAAAAACAGAATATTATTCATTGATGAAATTTGCTGAAAGAATGCAGGGGAAAGTGAAGGCAAAACGGTTAAAGCCTTAAAATACAATTCAAGGCTAAATGAAAGGAGGACATGGAATGATGATTTTGTTTTTTTCTGTACTTGGGGGAGTCTCCTATACCTTTTTTGTAAAACCTCAAAATCAAACCACTCCTGATACCGTAAAAATTACACCATCCAAAAACAAGGCGGCGGAGGTAAATGCTTAGTTCACAAATTGTCTTGATGTCAAATAATTTTTACTTTAACTATTATTCTCATGTTATGGAGACCATTTGGGATTAATGAAACTATACCTACTACAATAGGGGCATTGACAGTATTGGTTGCAGGCATTGTTCCTTGGATGGATGTTTTAAATATATTTGATATTATCAGGGGCGCTTCTTTAACCATATTATCCACCATAATGATGTCTATTGTACTTGAAAGCATTGGTTTTTTTAGGTGATTGCTTTAAATATCATCATCCGGTCTAAGGGGGTTTAGGGGTTAGATTATTCGGCTATACTAATCTCCTATGTTTTTTCATGACAATGTTTTTCAATAACGATGGAAGTATCCTTATCACAACACCTATCATTATTCACATTGTAACGTTACTAAAGATTAAACCTCAACAAAAAATCCCCTTTCTAATATCAGGAGCTCTAATTGCAACGGCAGCGAGTGCCCTAATAGCAGTAAGCAATATTTCCAATTTGATTGCACTAAAAATTGTAGGACTGAGCCTTAATAGT
The DNA here is from genome assembly GCF_006680105.1 of Bacillus sp. B4EP4a. NCBI lineage: Bacteria > Bacillati > Bacillota > Bacilli > Caryophanales > Bacillaceae > Bacillus > Bacillus sp. B4EP4a. Next base: position 28,084 of record NZ_VHIK01000025.1, on the reverse strand, counting down.
TATATCAATTTGATGTTTGTTCCTTCAATGATAGGGATTTTAACAATCGGATTATTACTTTATCTATATTTTAAGAAGGACCTTCCAAGTAAAATTCCCAGTGTACCTGTAAAATGTGATAAAACCTTTTCACGCTTTGTGCAAACTCATCCACTCGATGTTAAACAACAATCCGAAGAAAATGATTGGAAGTTGTTTAAAATGAGTTTTGCAATCGTCATTTTAACTCGGGCGAGCTTCTTCGCGCTTACACCATTTGGGGTTCCCTTGGAATTGATCGGTATGGTGGGAGCGTTCCTTTTGATATTTCTGAGATGGAATAAAACCAAAACTGGTCTTAGCGATATTGTAAAGAAAACACCCTGGCATGCTCTTTTATTTGTTTTCAATATGTACGTGCTGGTATATGGTTTGAAGAATGTTGGCTTGAATGATTATATAGTCAGCAATTTAAAACCCTTAATTATGGACAGCCCATTCAACGCAACTATGATCATGGGCATATTATTAACTATCCTATCCAACTTATTCAATAATCTTCTTGAAGTTATGATAGGGACTTTGTCGATAACAGAGATGGGATTGGATCCTCACCTTGTACAAATTGCTTATCTTGCTAACGTGAATGGAAGCGATATAGGTGCTTTGTTAACGCCTGTTGGAACGCTGGCTACATTAATTTGGATGTATATATTGAAAAAACACTCCATCAATATCTCCTGGGGGAAGTATCTTAGAGTTACCTTTTTGATAATTCCTTTTGGGTTAATCGTAAGTTTAATCTCGCTGTATTTTTGGACCACTTGGTTATTAAAGTAGGAAGGAGGGGTGATTATGAATAAAATCTTACAAAAGCTCAGAGGAGAAACAATTAATATAGAAATTTCCGGAAAAAAATATTTTTTCGGTACACTGGTTGATACTGGTATTGATGTAGTGGTTATCTTTAATGGACAGGATTTTGTGTATCTTCCAATAAATCATATTCAAAATTGCAAAGTAAATACTACGGAAAACGAGGAAATTTACCTTCCTGTAGACTCACCTGGAATTGAAGCTGAGGAAGAATTATCACTACGAAAAACTCTTTTATCCGCGAAAGGGATGTTCACGGAAATATACGTAACTGGTAACCAGCCTTTACACGGTTATATAACAAGGGTGATGAATAATTACTTTGAATTCTATTCACCAGTTTATAAGACTATGTATATACCTTTATTTCATTTAAAGTGGATTATCCCATACACAGACAATCAAACTCCTTATGGTTTAAGTAACAAGGATCTTCCTGTACATCCATCAAAACTTTCAATGGCAAGAACCTTTGACGTACAAGTGGAAAAACTGATCGGTAGCTTAATTATTTTTAATATAGGAGAAAATTCCAATTTAATTGGACAAATTAATAAGTTAGAAGATAATTTTGTTGAACTTATTACGGCAAGGGAGGAACCTGTATATTTAAATCTTCATCATATTAAAACAGTTCACCTACCCTGAATTAAAGGCAGCAAATATGCTGCTTTTTTTGATATTCCTTTTCTAAAGCGTAAACAAGGTGAGAATATTTTACGAAAACCCACTTCTGGTGCTTGAAATAAATCTCTAAATTCTATTAGTAAGCTGATTTTCTTATTGCCATAACGTGCGTTAGCTAAAAATCGGAGCTGTCTTTAAGTCAGCTTTTTCTTATGGAACCGGGGCAGGATAGTTACATAATGAATACCTAAATATTAGATCTAATAATATTGTTGGGAATGATGTTATCCATAAAAAACAATTTTTTGGGACAGAATAAAAAGAAATAGGATTGAAAGAGGACCGGTGCTATGGTTTCTTTTTTTAAACAAAAAGGACAAATGAAGAAACGCAAGAAGCAAAAGATAGACGAGAAAGAAAAAGATCAATCTATAATTAATACACCCCAAAATATTGACAGCTCTATAACAGCCAATCTGGATATCGTGAAGCAAAAAACAGGAAACAGCCCGGATATCATTATACGAACGTTGAAAACTAGTCAAAATCCTGAGATTAAGGTGTCTATTTTGTATGTACAGGGTCTGATAGACAATCTAAGTGTTACAGATTTTTTAATTGAATCCATCATGAAAAATCCACTTCTAAAAGAAAAGTTACTTCCACATGAAGCGCTGGAAGTGATCTCTAAAGACGTGGTTTCACTCGGCGGTGTAGAACCCGTCACGGACTGGGGAAAATTATTTTTGTCATTATTATCAGGGCATAGCGTCATTTTTGTTGATGGCATAAACATAGCCCTGGTTGCCAGTACAAAAGGGGGAGAAAGGCGTTCTGTTCAGGAACCAAGCACAAATTCAGTGGTCCGTGGGTCAAGAGAAGGGTTTACTGAATCGAATGCAACAAACATAGCCCTGGTACGCCGCATCATTAACAGTCCGGATTTATGGATAGAGTCGATGAAAATAGGCACTGTGACAAAGACGGATGTTTCCATAATGTATATAAATGGGATTGCAAAAAAAGGAATCGTCGAAGAGGTCAAAGAGCGCTTAAAAGGAATAAATATCGATAGTATTCTTGAATCAGGATATATTGAACAATTGATAGAAGATCAGGTCATGACCCCATTCCCTACTCTTGATCATACAGAAAGACCTGATAAGGTCGCTGGCAATCTCCTTGAAGGAAGGGTAGCCATTTTTGTTAACGGAACGCCTTTTGTCTTGTTGGTGCCTGCGTTATTTATTCAATTCTTTCAATCTGTCGAGGACTACTATGCTCGCTTTGATATAGCCTCAGCTATACGTTTTTTACGTATTTTTATTTTCTTTATTTCGCTAATTGCCTCGTCTGTTTATGTAGCAGCTACAACGTATCATCAAGAAATGATTCCAACAAAGCTGCTCGTCATTCTTGCAGCACAACGGGATTCCGTTCCTTTTCCGGCAGTTATCGAAGCATTCATCATGGAAATAACATTTGAACTCTTACGAGAAGCAAGCTTAAGGATGCCCAAAGCCATTGGGGCGACTATGTCCATTGTTGGTGCCCTGGTGATTGGGCAGGCGGCAGTTCAGGCTGGAATTGTTTCACCGGCAATGGTCATCATGGTATCGATCACGGCCATTGCAAGTTTTGCCACCCCTTCCTATACCATGGCAACTGCTGCTCGCTTGCTGCGGTTCGTATTTATCATTTGCGCAGGTGCAATGGGTTTTTATGGTATGAATTTAATCTTTTTTGTCGTCCTAGTCCATTTATGTAGCCTGCGTTCCTTCGGAGTTCCTTATATGTCACCATTTGCTCCGCTTAATCCGGAAGGACTAGGCGATACATTCTTCAGGAGACCAATGTGGGCGTTTAAAAAAAGACCCGAATTTTTAAGCTCCAATACTAATCTGAAAAGAGAAGGCGATAATCAAAGGCCACTGCCTCCTACATCACGTGGAATGAAGACTTCTAACATGAAGAAGGGTGACAGCACTGAACCGTGATATGCTTTTACAAAACGGGTGCGTTAGCTTAAGATCAGAGCTGTCTATAAGGCAGCTCTTTCTTTATGCAACTTAAATGGAAGAAAAAATTACGACTATTAAAGTAGATGGTTCAGAGGAAATATTAAATGAATTTGAGCTTAGTTAAATAATGTGTTCTTACAGAACTAACGGGCCAGGTTAGTTATAGAATTAATAAGGTGAAACTCACCTTAATGATAAAATTAGATTAGTTGCATCATTAAAGGGGGAGAAGGATGGAAATTCGTTCAGTGAAAGGGTCAGATTATTATGCAATATCGCCACTGATCAATGAGTGGTGGGGCGGAAGGCAAATGTCTGATATGTTACCGAAATTATTCTTTGATCATTTTACAAATACAAGTCTCATTGCCGAAAAGGAAGGGAAAATAGTCGGTTTCCTAATAGGGATTCTATCTCAATCTCAATCTGATGAGGCATATATTCACTTTGTTGGCGTACATCCTGAATACAGAAAAAATGATATCGGAAGACATTTATACAATCAGTTTTTTAATGTCGTTCATCAAAATGGTCGCATTATTGTCCGTTGTGTAACGTCTCCTGTCAACAGATCCTCAATTGCCTATCATCTCAAGATGGGATTTGAAATGGAAGAGGGAGATAAATTAATTGATGGTGTTTCAGTCCACTCTGACTATGACGGACTAAATCAAGATAGAGTTTTATTCATGAAACAGTTATCAAATTACGGGGACTGGCAATGAAATCCTATCCTTAATGAACGAAGGTCGGCCAGTATAAATCACTGGTCGACCTTTTTTCATAGAACTTATATAGCGGGGCTGTTAGCTAAAGTGTTTATTATTCATTGCTTATCTTTTTCTGCATGAACGTTTTTTCTTCCGGATTTTCTTTATCCTCGTTCACATTTCCTTTTTCTTTAAAGATTGCAAATCCTGTTAGTGCGTAAATGATGGCAAGAATAGGTGTTAAGACGGCTTGATAAGCATAAGGGAAAAAATCCAAAGTCGAGACTCCCAGTACCCCTGATAAATAAATGGCTGTTAACGACCAAGGAACGAGATAGGAAAACATGGTTCCGCCATCTTCTAATGTTCTGGAAAGGACGGTTAGCGATACGTTATGTTTTTTATAAGCGGATTTAAACATTTGACCAGGCAATATTATGGACATATACTGGCTTGCTGTAAGCATATCTGTCACTAATCCTGAGAATAAGGTTGTTAAAACAAGACTTCGTGCACTTTTGATCGCATTCTTAATGCTGCCTAGAATAGCACTTACAATCCCTGTTCTTTGTAATATTTCTCCAAAACCGAGAATTAAAATAGATAGAGTAACAGTCGGCATCATGCTTGCTATACCGCCTCTATTAAGTAAGTTGTCGACTTGTTCGACACCGGTTTGTATTTGGAATCCTTTAGATAGTGCGGTGAAAATGGTGTTTATATCATAATTTGTTTGAATTAAAGCAGCAGCAATCACCCCGCCTAAGGCTGATATTAATAAGGCAATTAATGGGGGAACTTTCTTGGCAGCCAATAAAATCGTTATAACCGGTACAAGCAGCAAAAAGGGGCTGATTACAAAGTGTTCAGACAATGTATCTGTAATTAAATCTATTTTGGTCACATCCAAAGAATTATGGGAAAACTTCATTCCCTGAATTCCATACAAGATGGTACTGATGACTAGTATGGGGAGAACGGAATAAAGCATGGACCGAATATGGCTCGTGAGTTCAACACCCGTAACTGCCACTGCCAAGTTAGTAGTGTCGGCAAATGGCGAGATTTTATTTCCAAATATGGCCCCCGATACAACCATGCCTGCCGTTAATGCAGGTGGTATTCCCATTCCATAGCCAATGCCCATAAATGCAACCCCAAGTGTTCCGGCTGATGCATAAGCGCTGCCGATAAAAAAGGAGGTAACACATAATATCAGAAAGCCTGATACTAAAAACACGGTGGGAGACAATAATTTTAGTCCATAAAAAATAATGGAGGGAACAATCCCCGAAACAATCCAAGAACCAATAACCATACCTACACTCATTAAAATCAACACGACCAGCAATGATTTCTTGCAACCATCAACAAAATATTCTTGCAGTTCCTTGCCTTTAAATCCCTGTGTTAATAGAACGATGGAAATTGCGATCGTTGCGACAATAAATACGATATCAGTAGGCAGTTTCAAAATGCCGTTACCGATTGATAAAACCGTTATCAATACAAGAATAGTCAGCAATGCCACCTTGAGTGAAACCTTTTTTTCAACTTCATTCATGGATTTTTCTCCCCCCTTAACACTTCTTTCTTTTTAAATGGTTGATATGCTAACTCATTTTCATCGGTAATTTTGTAGTTGTAGCATTAGGTACAAAATCGAGATCATTGCGATCCGTTAAACCCAGTGCTTCTTCCGGAAATGTGAATTCCCTGCCTTGAACGACACATGTTTCTTCATGTGTAAGAATGCCTTTATAAACGGTTAAGCTTCTTCTTAAGTATCCATCTCTCCTGCATGCCTCGGCTACACCGTTGTTCGCGATGGACCGGATATGAGGCAGCACGGCTGCAGCATAGGCTTTAGAGGCAGTATGTGGTGCAGCTCCTGGTATATTATCGACTCCGAAATGTACTACGCCGTCTAACACATAAGTAGGATCTGCATGTGTTGTCGGTTTATAGGTTTCAATTGCCCCGCCTACATCCGCACTGATGTCTACAATCACTGAACCTTTTTTCATGATCTTTAACATATCTCTAGTAATTAAATGATCTTTTCTATGTTTTGGCCATTTAACACAATTGATGACTAAGTCTATATCTTGAAGGACTTTTTTGATGCTTTGTTGATTGGAAATCATTGTGTTTACATTTTTAGGGAAAATTTCTTGGCAATGTCTTAATGCACCTATATTGATGTCCATTAAGGTAACGTCAGCACCTAAGGCGGAAACAATTTCTGTAGCTGCCTTTCCAACGATTCCAGCACCAAGGACCAGGACATTCGCTCCCGGTGCGCCGCCGACTCCGCATATAAGCTGTCCGTTTCCTCCATTAATACTAAGCAAATGATAAGCTCCCATTAAAGCGCCTAATTTGCCTGCAACTTCGCAATTCGGGGAACCGTATCTATGGGAATCCTCTGCCGTAAGTGCAATCACCTTTTTCTTCATTAATACGTCCACTTCTTCTCTGTTTGAAGCCGGATGGAGGCAGGCGAAAATCAATTGATTTTCCCTCAACAGCTCATATTCTTCGGGTGAAATTTCTTTAACTTTCACAATAAAGTCGGCTTCCTTATATATTTCGTCCATGGTCGGACTGATTTGGGCGCCTGCCTCCACATACTCCTCATCAGTGAAGCCGGCCTTCAAACCAGCTTCTGTCTCGATCAACACGCAATGCCCATCTCCGACTAACTCAGCAGTTTCTATTGGTGTAAATACAACGCGATCTTCTCCAGCCTTGATTTCCCTCGGCATACCAATTTTCATACAATACCCCTTCTTCCTAGTTTTTTATAGAGAGGAAATGCTTTGTGTTACATCTGTAAACTAAGCAAGAAGTATGCCAAGAGATCTCATCATTTTCCGCTGTTTTATGCAGGAAAATAAGAGTTTCGCATTATGATAATGTCGATTTCAGATAGTAAAAATGATTGAATTGTTAATATTTAAGCAATGGATGTTATATTTTGGGCACTTTCTACATCGTTTATTTGTCCATTGTTAGCTTTTGGGCACTATTTCGTACAATCGGATCTTATTTTGCAAAGTCTGTCTTGGTATTTCGAGTAATTTAGCTGCTTGCGATACGTTGTTTTTGGTTTCATTGATTGCTTTTTCGATCATGTTCCTTTCTAATCTGGCAACAGCATCTTTTAATGGTTCAATCTGAAACTCTTCTTCACTATGTCTAATGAAATTTTTCACACGCTCTTCAATATCTTTCATTTGAAGTGTATCTTCCCATTCATCTATTTGATTGATCGCAAATTCAACAATATGTTCCAATTCCCGTACATTCCCTGGCCAGTTGTACCTCAAGAGAAAGTCATATACTTCTTTGGATACGTTGGTAATATTTTTGTGAAGCAGCACATTATATTTAGAGATGAAAAAATCCAATAAAGGCTTAATATCATTTTTCCGTTCACGTAATGGCGGAATATTGAGCGTCATTACACATAATCTGTAATATAAATCAAGCCGCATATCTTTATCCTTTACACAATCTTCAGGGCGTTTATTGGACGCCGTGATTATACGCACATCAACCTTTCTAATATTTCTATCTCCTAATCTTCGAATATATCCGTCCTGCAGTACTCTTAATAACTTGGACTGGAGATGAATGGGCATCGAGTTGATCTCATCCAGGAAAATGGTTCCTCCTTCCGCTATTTCAAATAAACCTGGATTATTTTCTGCTCCTGTAAAACTTCCTTTTATTGTACCGAACAGAATACTTTCAATTAAGGCTTCCGGAATGGCTGCACAGTTTTGCGCAATGAAAGGCTTTTCTGCACGAGTGCTGGCATTATGCAGTGATTGGGCAAATAATTCTTTTCCTGTTCCTGTTTCACCATATATAAAGACAGGTGAGCTTCCTTTAGCGATTTTTTCGGTTAAACGCTTTAAATTCTTCATTTCCTCGTTATCAGTAATAATATCTTTTAGTGTATATTTGGCACGTTCCGGCCGAATATTTTCCAGTAATCGTTTATCGCCTTTAAACATTTCTGAATTGATTTCGATTACATTATTAGGAGTTGAATCTTCTTTACTTCTTTCTTTCGACAATTCAATTGCTCCAATAATTTTCCCATGGGCCCTGATTGGTAAAGAAATATTTGTGGTTTCAATTTTCCGTCCCATAAAATCAACAATTTCTTGCTTGCCTTTAAAAATAGGGCGACCTGTTTTCAGGGCATTTAATAACGTGCTCGATTTTTCATTCAACGTAGGAAATACAGAAAATAAGCTTTCTCCTAATATTTCCTCCCTTTCGAGAGTTTCAGAGTGAAAACGCGGATTAAATTTGATTGTAAATAAGATTGTCCCTTTATTATCGATAATGGTAATGCCATCAATGTATTTCAGTTGATTCAGAACCTCATAATTTTCCAATCTGTTCATTGTTTTCTCCTCCATAATAGTTGTCTGGTATTTTAGGTGATTTTCTTCTGCTTAGGCAGATCTTCTTTTATGGTCCTATAGAAACAGGTTAGTTCACATAAGATAAGATATAATTTGGATTAATATACAAAATTTTAATGAAAATAGAAAGGAAGCATGAATATGATAGAAATGCTGCCACTGACATCGGAGAATTTGGAGCAATGTATTGAACTCTACATGAACGTGTTTAATCGTGAACCATGGAATGAAAGTTGGACATATGAAACGGCTAAAGAGAGACTTTCCGACTTATTTCATACGCCTAAATTTCTTGGCTTTTTATTTCAGGTTGATCACAATGCTGTTGGTTTTGTTGCTGGAAATAGTAAGGTGTCTTATCAAGGTTTAACTTTTTATTTGGCAGAACTTTGTGTAAATAATGAAATGCAAGGTAAAGGGCATGGCTCAAAGATGCTTCAATCTTTAGAAGATGAACTGCAGAAAAGAGAGATTAAAAGTCTATATTTATTAACTGCTAATGACGGGCTTGCAGAAGCATTTTATCTGAAAAATGATTATATTGTAAATGAAGATCGGGTGGTTATGAAGAAAAATTTATAATTGTATGAATATTACTGTTTTGAAAAATAGTCAAAGGATGTGATGGAACATTGTCGAAATCTGTAAAGTTGTATCAATTAAGCCGAAAAATACATAAATGGACTGGATTGGTTTTATCCGTTTTTTTTATGTTCATCGCAGTCACAGGCCTCGTGCTTGTTTATATGTTACCACTCGGAGTGGCTGATGAGTTAAGGACGGGGAAAGAGGCGGGTCCAGATCAAGCGATACCTATGGAGAAGGTCGTGTCCATTGCTACGTCTCAGAATCTTCCAGGTGCAGACTCGGTTGAAGATATATTTAGAATTGAATATAGACCAAGTGCAAATGTGTACCAGGTTCGCTTTAATAATGGTCAAAATGTTCAAATAGATGTGAGTACGGGAAAAGTGTTATCCACAAATCCAGATTACTCGACGTTCCTCATCACTTTGCATGATGGAACCTTCTTTGGTGATTGGTATAGATACAGTATCCTCACAATGACCGGTTTATCCTTAATCCTGCTGTCATTTTCAGGGTATTACATGTTCGGTTATCCTCTTTATAAGCGTCTAATGGCGAAAAAAAAGCAACCCTAATATGAGGTGGTAGAGTGTCTATAAAAGGTTTGAATCACTTTTTATTTTCAGTTTCTAATTTAGAGAGATCCATTGAGTTTTATCGAAATGTTTTTGATGCAAAATTGTTAGTTAAGGGGATAAACACTGCCTATTTTGATTTGAATGGAATGTGGCTTGCCCTGAATGCAGAAAAGGATATACCCCGTAATGAAATAAGCCAATCATACACACATATAGCATTTTCCATAGAAGAAGCTGACTTTATGAACATGTACGAGAAACTAAAGGAATTGAATGTAAACATCCTGTCAGGACGTCCAAGAGATGAAAAAGATAAGAAGTCCATTTATTTCACTGATCCAGATGGTCATAAGTTCGAGTTTCATACAGGTACTTTACAAAACAGAATAGATTACTACAAACAAGAAAAAGCTCATATGGAGTTTTTCGACTGATAATTAAACTATGAAAAGGGGAATCTTTGTGAAAACTATTGGCCTTATTGGCGGAATGAGCTGGGAATCGTCGCTGGAATATTATCTACTCATTAATGAGGAAGTAAAAGCCAAATTGGGAGGATTGCATTCAGCCAAGTGCATTTTATATAGCGTGGATTTTGAAGAGATCGAACGCTATCAAGCTGACGGAGATTGGGAAAGTTCCGGTAAATTATTAGGCGATGTAGCTCTGTCTTTGGAAAAGGCAGGTGCCGAAATGATTGTGATCTGTACAAATACGATGCATAAAGTGGTCGGATATATTGAAGAAAAAGTCAGTTTACCGATTTTACACATTGCTGATTCAACCGCAAAACAAATTAAAAAGTCCAAAATCAGTACGGTTGGTTTACTTGGCACTAAATATACGATGGAGCAAGACTTTTATAAAACACGAATTGAGTCTAATGGTATCAAGGTTTTGATACCAAATGACGAGGATAGAAAAGTGATCAATAAAGTAATTTATGAAGAATTATGTTTAGGGGAAATCCAACAATCATCAAGAGATTATTACAAAAAGGTCATCAAGAGATTAGTGGATGAAGGAGCGGAAGGAATAATATTAGGCTGCACCGAAATTGGATTACTGATAAAACCAGAGGATTCAGAAGTGCCATTATTTGATACGGCCGCAATCCATGCCGTTGATACTGTTAATATGGCATTGGAAAAATGAATTGATTAGATATCGTAATAAGGAAGGTTGCTGCGGCAGCCTTTTTTTTTTGGAGTAAAAGGGGAAGGATAATTCAGGTAATATGTAACCAAATAAATGGAATTATGTGTTAAAGTTTTACTAAGAAGACTGGGGACTCTGTAAAGGGAGATAAAGATGAGAAATGTAATATATATATTTATTACTAGTTTGATTTGGATATTATCAGGAACTTTATTGTTCATCCATAGTAAGGGGATGTTGAATGTTAGTCCTTGGGGGATGCACAATTTTGTTAATATAACGATACAAATAGCTATTACCGGTTATTGGGCTATTTTTGTCCATTCTTATTAAGAAAAGATTCATAAAGTACGTAATGACTTTAGGATGCTTAATAAACATTTATTATCTCTCCATCCCATTTATCTTTGTCTGGTTACATTACTTTAAGGTCATTTAATACAGTAGTGATTTTCAGGAAAATTAAACTAACAGGAGCTTTTCTTCAATCTTTAAACATATTCTATAATATTGTGCTTAAGCAGCTAATGAGGCAAGTTAGTTCAACAACGGGTTAATGCATTTGAAATGAATTTATATTGCAGTAAAGGAGAAGGTTGGATTTGATTAAGATTGATACAGTTTTTTCATATGTTCTTCTCGGTGTGATAGTTTTTTACGCCTTGGAGTGGGGAGCTGCTGGTTCAGGTTTCGGGGTACTTGTTGGCGGGAGTTTTGGTTTACTTTTATATATAGCTAATCATATTAGTAAGAATCAGAAAACAATGAGTGATAAAGAAGAACCTGATGACAATCAATAAATTTTATTAATATGCTAGCGGGTGCTTTACATCAATAACAGGGTTGCTGTGGCAGCTCTTTTTCTTGTGGATCAATAAAGATAATGCTTAAAACCACTATCATCTGTACATAAGTAAAAAAAGTAAAAGTGGGTGTTCTAGATATATCCCATTTCGGTTATGGAAAGTAGACAGCAATGTGGATCAACCGAGATGAGGAGACAGGGTACTATATGCTGACCGAGTGTTTTCACCAATGGGGATATGACTTTATCCCTTTATAAATTGTTTGCAAAGGCTTTGATTAAGGCTCTTTGTACGAATGTAGAGATGAAAAAACAAAAGGGGAATAAAAATGAAAGATATGCTTTTCACAAAGCTTAAATCTGTTTTGATTGTCAGCATTATTTTCGGAGGATTCTTTCTCCTATTGGAACTTCGAACAGGTTTGCCAATCTATTTTATATTCGCGATGGTATATGCCTTCATAGGAAATGTTGTTTACGGGTCACCCGTTTCCTTTCTTTCGGATTTTGTAACAATGAAGATCGGAAAGAATCGATTTATTTTCGCATCCTTGTTCTACCTGTTGTTCGGTTTTCTGCCCTCCATATTTTTAGGAGAACTCGGAATTTATGCGGTCATCTGCTCTTTTCTCTTCTTCTTATCAGAAGAATGGCAGAGAATGAGAAAACACAACAGGGGGATAAAGCCGGCCAATAAGGTAATAATTACGAACACGCTATCTACTGTTATCTTATTCTCTTTAGCATTATATGGGTCAATGACTGTCTCGGGTCAATTGTTTGAAAAGCATACAAATGAATTCTATCTCATTCCAAAAGGGTATGAGGGTGAAGTTAGAGTGGTGTACAATATCAAGGATGCTCCAAGACCTAAAAAAAGTGAAGACTTTGATATTTATCGAATTAATGAAAAAGGTTACACACTCAGCCCACTTCCTGAAAGAGAAGGGATTATCAATAATCAATATTTTTATATTGATAAAGAAGGAAATAAAGAAAGAATTGATGATTCCTGCATTAATCTTGGAGGTTCGGAAGGTGTACAAATAGATGACTACGAGTACTCCAGCTCCTATTTTACTGTAACAAATACACATTGCAGTGAAACGTTTAGTACAGATGGAGACCCTAATTTACCACGGGGAATCTCGTTAGAAGGGATTATTAAAGAAGAAGGATTGGATAAACCTAAAAACTAGATGGGATTTTGTCCTGATTATGATTCCGAGTTACAATCGTTTAATGCAGCGGAGGTACTATTAAACAGGCAAGATTGGATGAAAGCCTTTAAAAACGATGCAAAAAATGGTCACCAGGAATATCTGGTGACCTTATAGTATGAATGGCAATTTTAGATTTATTAAAGAGCAGTGAGCTGCTGCCTCAACATTTTAGCTTCAGACATAATATCGTTCATTAATCTTTCAACGGTTTGACTCTTGGCTAATCTTGGACTTTGTCCAGACCAGAGTGACATGAAATCTGGATTATTTTGTCCACTGCACGTTTTTCTAATTACTTGAGTTAATAGGTTTTGAACAGGAAAATCGGGTACAAGCAATTCATGCTCCAGCATATCTGCAATGAATTTGTTTTTAATACCTCTTGCCCATTTACCAGAAAAGGCACGAGTAAAGGTTGTCTGGTCTTCATCAGCATTCAAAATGGCTTCTTTATGTACCTTATGTGCCCCACTTTCTATACAAGTCAAGAAAGCTGTACCCATTTGTACACCTTGTGCTCCTAAGAAGAGTGAAGCCATTAATCCTCTTCCATCCATAATTCCTCCTGCAGCAATAACAGGTATGCTTACATTGTCAACAGCCTGCGGAATAAGTGACATTAAACCTACTAGGCTCTCCTGATGACCATCAATAAAGTTCCCGCGATGCCCGCCAGCTTCACTGCCTTGCATAACAATCATATCCATTCCCGCTTTTTCATTTTCAACGGCTTCCCTTACCGTTGTAGCTGTTCCTATAAGAGTGATGATATGCTGTTTTAATTCATTAATCACTTCCTTAGGAGGAATACCAAATGTAAAGGAACAAATAGATACATTCTCTTCAATGACAACCTTAACTTGTTCAATGAAGCTTTCATAAATTTTTTTATACTCAGGAACGTCAAAGCTGTCTGTTTGTTCTAAATTTAATTGCTTACGAATGGTGTGTAAAAGCTGGTTAGCTGATTGGACTGCGTCAGGCGTTACGTTAAATTCGTTTGGCACGAATAGATTGATGCCGAAAGGGTTTGAAGTTAACTGCTTGATTTCTCTAATCTGCTCTCTCGTTTGTATTGGTGTCTGATAGCCTGCTCCGATCATTCCAAGTCCCCCAGCATTGGATACCTCGGCTACTAAATTCGAAGTGGTGATCCCGCCAGCCATAGGAGCTTGTATAATAGGATTCTTAATCTTCAAATGCTTCATCATTTCATTATTTAACATCAATGACTCCCCCAATTTTGTATATTAATCCTAATTAATTCTCTTCTGTTTTTTTTATATTGGATGGATGAACGTTAGGGTTGATCTCGAAATGAATCCCACTTGAAAGCAAAATTGCCCCAAAGAAGACAACACTTGCTGCGCCAATAAAAGCAGCATTAAAATCATGTGTGAGTGATGATAAAACCCCAGCAAGGGTTGGTCCTATCAACTGTCCAATAGCATAAATAGCAGAAAGCATGCCAATCGTCCGACTGCTATCAGATGGATTCATTTCCCGTCCCAATGTTGTAGCCAGGGTGGTGATACCCATAAACGTGGCTCCAAATAATAAAGCACTTATGACAAAACTAGTTTTTGACATCCAAAAGGCTGGCATCGCAATACCAAAGGATTGCAGAGCCATTGCAAGCACTAAAGATTTAATGAATCCCCATTTTTTAGCTAGTAAAGACCAGATGAGACACGATGGAATCGCAGCCAATCCCACCATCATCCAAACTAAGGTAGCACCATTATGAAAGTATGTGGTCTTTTCAGCGATGGATACGATAAACGTTCCGGTAACAATGTAACCCAATCCTTCTAAACCATACGCAATAATCAACCATGTAAGCCATTTAGCGGGAGGTACTTTTACAATCATAGCTTGTTTATTTTTCTTCTCGACAACGGTAGGGGTTTCATCGAGCCAGATCCATACAAAGATCGCAAGAATTCCACTCACAACAGCTAATCCTATCCATGTTCCTTCCCACCGAAATAAATGGTTTAAACTCGGAATCATTAGACTGGATAAAAAGATTCCCAAACCTACTCCCCCATAAAAAATCCCTGACCAACTGGTTTTTCTTATAGTTGCAAGTTTATCTAACACGATACCGGAGGCTAAGACCAACACAAACGCACTGGCAAACCCTGAAAGAAAGCGAAGTCCATTCCAAAGTAAATGAGAGTATGAGAGACCCATTAGGGCAGTGGTTAAGATACTGATGATTAGACTTATTCTTAACAAAATGGTTCTATACTTCTTAAAAGGAATGGCACCTGCTAAAATTGCTCCAAGCAAATATCCTGCGTAATTACTGGATGCTATATAACCAGCAACTGTATTTGATAAAGAAAGTTCTTTTTGCATAAGGGGAAGGATGGGAGTATATGCAAATCTTCCAATCCCCATAGCAATGATTAAAGAAAATATTCCCCCTATTAAAAAAAGATAAGTTTGATTCTTCAAAGATTCTCCTCCAATGAAATTGTATACGTTAAGCATACCTTTATAGCTATAATGAACCTGTTAGAAACTGTGCTTCCCCTCGTCCAAAACTCCAGTCAGCATCGCTGTTTTCTGTTATAGAAACCATCAAGTCCTGTGGAGAAATCCCACAGTCCGATTCAAGTTTATGAGCAAGAAGTGAGTATAAGGTTTCTTTCTGTTTTTCAGTTCTTTTTTTACTTACAATACTAATGATTACTAGGTCTTTGCTTCTTTTAAACCCCAGTCCGGTATCCTCGATTATTAGCTCATGCGGCGGGTGCTGATGAACTATTTGATAACGATCACTTTCAGGTACTTGGAAAGCTTCCACCATCGCATGGTGAGTCGAATCCAATAATTTTTTTAACGTTTCTTCGCTTCTTCCTTCTACCAAATCAAAACGTAATAATGGCATTTTGTGTATCTCCCCTCAAAATAAATAATGGTTTTAGAGTGTCCAATTGAAATGTAGGATATTATAAGCATATCTTTTCTTTGCTATATGGTATAATACTTAAAATTTATATTTGGTATCACTCTTAATGATGGCTAAAGGATAAATCAACTAAGGAGAGATTATTTTGGATTTGCATTCATTAAAAATTTTCCAGAGTGTTGCTAAGATGGGGAGCATTTCTCAAGCAGCAAGGGAACTTCAATATGCACAGTCAAATATCACGATGAAAATACAGCAGTTGGAATCGGATCTTCAAACAACTCTTTTTTATAGACATAATCGCGGCACTGCATTAACTGACAAAGGAAGCATGTTGCTAACATATACAGAAAAAATATTCGACCTCATAGAAGAAACCAAAAATATGATGAATGATGATCAAACACCTAGAGGTCCGTTAAATATTGGTTCAATGGAAACAACCGCAGCAGTTCGCTTACCAGTCTTGTTTTCAAAGTATCATAAAGATTTTCCAGAGGTCGATTTAACTTTAAAAACAGGCTCTACTGAACAAAATATTCAAGCAGTCCTTCAGAATGAATTGGACGGAGCCTTTGTGGCTGGACCCATTAATCACCCCGATCTCGTTCAGAAAGAAGTATTCGAAGAGGAACTAATTCTCATTACAGATACAGTTCATCCTCCTATATCTTCTATCGAAGATATTCAAACAAGGACGCTGCTTGTCTTTCATGCAGGATGTGCTTATCGGGAAAAGTTTGAACTATGGTTAAAACAAGAGAAGATGATACCAAATAAGATAATGGAATTTGGCACTATAGATGGGATCATCGGTTGTGTCGCAGCTGGTCTAGGAATAAGTATGCTTCCACAAAGTGTTATTGCAAAGCATGAACAAGACGGCCTTAGACAACATTCAATTCCGAATCTAAACGGAAAAGTCAAAACAGTATTCATTTATCGAAAAGATAAGTATGCACCTGCGTCTTTAATGAAATTTATCAATATGTTAAGTGATGAGGAGGAATTGTTAGATAATGAAAGGTTAAATTAAGCGGGGGATATATTAACAGGTCCATTACTTCAATAACAGGGGTTGCTGCGGCAGCCTTTTTTTTGTGGAGTAAAAGGGGCGGGTTAGTTTAATGAAAATAATCATGAATAGTAAAACAGCAACTGAATAACTAAATTGGTATTTTTGTTGACATGAAACATATCCTAATGTTAGGCTATATTTATCCTAATGTTAGGATAAATAATTATAGGATAAAAAATAGTGAAATAAATGGAAAAAGGGGAGAGAAATAATGAGTGTATTGTCAATTATTCTTCAAGTTATATTAGGATTGGGATTCCTAATGTTTGGATTTATGAAGTTCGGATCAAAGCAAATGGTGGAAGGGTTTAAGCATTATGGGTATCCAGGATGGTTTAGAGTGTTTACAGGTATGGCAGAAGTCGTTTCAGCGGTATTGGTTATCGCAGGTATTTGGAATGAGAGTTTAGCTGCATGGGGAGGATTATTCATTGTAATAACGATGATTGGTGCCGTTTTTACTCATATTAAAATGAAAGATACTGTAAAACAAATGATGATGCCGATCATTTTATTCATTCTTGGATTAGTGGTTCTACTTATAAATTTCGGAGCTTTGCTTGGATAAATAGCCAATTGACCTATAGGAGGGTTAAAAATGGAAATTAAAATTATTAAACCAGAAGATCAAGCACACGGGCAGTTTGATGACGGTAAAATAAAAGAGCAAAAACCGATTGGCTTTTCTGGAGAAGGGTCTCTAATAAATCGACTAGGACCATTATTTTACTGGGCTTGGGGTCATTCTCAAGAACGTGCAGAAATTGGGCTGCACCCACATCAAGGTTTTGAAATCATCACCTATGTGATAAAGGGTAAAGCTTATCATCGGGATACACTTGGTACGGAAAGTGTTGTAGAAGAAGGGGGAACCCAGCTCATGCAAACAGGCTCCGGTGTGTATCATGCAGAAGCATTAAAAGAACCATCGGAAATCTTTCAAATCTGGTTTGAACCGCATTTAAGTCAGGCTGTAAAACGTACACCGTCTTATTCACAATACGACTCCAATGATTTTTCTATAACGGATAAAGATGGTGTGAAAATAAAAACATTACTAGGAAATGATTCGTCAATGAAAATCGTGACAGATGCTTCGATGTGGGATGTAATCATTCCAAAGGGAACAGTATATACTCATGGCATTTCATCGGATCGTATATTAGCTGGTTTAGCCATCAGAGGCGATGGAGCATTTTCATTAGACACGAATGAACCCACTCGTGTAGCAGAAAAAGATTTTGCCATCGTTCAATCAGGACAGGGCGGAGACGTAACAATTCAAGCATTAGATAAAGACTTTAGAATCTTCCTAATTGAAGTTCCGACTGAAGTTGATTATCCTTTATACAGAAAACCAAAATAACCAATTGTAATTTCAAAAGTTAGTTGTAATAGGAGGTTCGGTGAATGTATCAAGGAGATGAACAAAGCCAGATTGATCTACGTCTTTTCCGTATCTGGCTTAAGGCAAGTAAAACTATTTTTGGTCATGTCGTTAAAGATATTGAAAGACACGGAATTAGTTCAGAGAATTTTATGATTCTGGAACTTCTTTATAATAAGGGACCCCACTCCATTCAAAAAATTAGTGAAAAATTGTCTATTCCAAGTGGGAGCATCACTTACGTTGTGGATAAACTTGAAAAAAAAGAATTCGTTAAAAGGGAGCCAAGTCCAACAGACCGCCGAGCTTCAAACGTAGTTCTAACTGACAAAGGACAAAGTTTATTTAAAGAAATCTTTCCCCAACACGTTGAAGTCATATCTAAAAATTTGTCTTTTATAAGTAATGAGGAAAAAATACAGTTAGCGAATCTTCTCAAAAGGCTTGGACTAGGTGCACAGGATTGAGATAACCAAATAAATAAAAACACACCACAGAGGAAGAAAAATAAGCGATTGTAAAAAAGCAGAAACGGTGCGTGCACCACCTTCAAACAATACTTTACAAACAAAGACCGTTTAATTTCGGTCTTTTTCTTTTTGATAAGGCTATGTTTGTATTTGTATTTTTGAAGCGAAGATTTTAAGTTTTGAAAGATTTAATCATTTCATCTGCTCAAGCAATTCATAGTAATAATTAGATAATGCCTAAAAGGACGATCATCTGTACATAAGAAAAATAGAAAAAGAACAATCTGGCCCTTTATTTGAAGAAGAATGGTACCTAAACGATATTAATTTTAGATTACAAGGGTGATTAGGAGTTTGAGGTTTTCAAGTATTGTACTATGATAAATTTAAATTATTTGAGTTGGGAAGGGTATGGGACAGTGACCATACTCTTACAGAATTACCTAAGGAGTGATAAAATGGCACGTGTTTTATTTATTAATGGTGGATCAGAAGGACATATCAATCCAACTCTTGGAGTTGTGCAAGAGCTTATTTCGTGTGGAGAAGAGGTAGTGTACTTTACGATAGAAGCTTTTCGAGAGCGTATTGAGAAGACGGGAGCTACTGTACGAACATTTGACGGTGAAAAATTTATAAAAGCTTTTATCTCAGGTGGAAGAAATTATTTACTCGAAAGAATCAACGGTCTTTTACGTACGGTAGATATCGTCATACCTAGCGTTCTTGAACAGATCAAAGGAGAGCATTTTGATTACATCATCCACGATTCTATGTTTGGTTGTGGACATTTACTTGCCAAAATCCTTAAGCTTCCTGCAATCAATTCTTGTACTTCTTTTGCGCAGACAAAAGCATCATTCGATAAAATGTTGGAACAGCTTTCTAAAGAAATCCCTACAGAAATAGTTAAACGTATATACGATGAATTTCAAAGCCTGACGGGAATGGTGAAGGGGAAATATGATGTGGAGATCCATTCTCCTTACGAAGTTTTTTGTAATCCTGCACCACTTACAATCGTTTATACAACTAGGGAGTTTCAACCTTTTGGAGAAGCATTCGACAAAACATACAAATTTGTAGGTCCATCCATCTCTTCACGATTAAAACAGGATAACTTTGACCTTGCTGCTATCAAAGGAAAAAGTCCCATTTACATTTCACTCGGGACAGTTTTTAACCGTGCTGTTGATTTTTATAAGCTTTGTTTTGAAGCATTTGGAAATAGCAATCACACGGTTGTAATGTCGATCGGTCAACAAACCCCACTAATTGATTTAGGAGATATCCCCCAAAACTTCATTGTGAAAAAATATGTTCCACAAACGGAAGTGCTAAAATACACTAAATTATTTATCACACATGGTGGTATGAATAGTACCAATGAGGGACTCTACTACGGGGTTCCGCTAATTGTAATCCCACAAAGCGCGGATCAGCCAATTATTGCTCAACAAGTTGCCAATATCGGAGCAGGTATTAAATTACAAATGCAAAGCTTGAATGCAAATCAACTGCGTGAAGCCGCAGATCATGTGTTAAACGACCCATCTTTCCATAAAGCTGTTTCGAGTATAAGGGAATCCTTTCAAAAATCGGGTGGATATCACCAAGCGGTTGATGAGATTTTTGAATTTAAAAGTCAATATGGTATCTAAATATTAAAATTTATCAGCTGCCATTATCGGTGGCTGATAAAAGGTTTTGAAAAACATCAACCGAGAATGTTTCAAAAGATATTACGTCAGGGATAATTTAAACCTTGTTCAACTAACGGGTGCGTTAGTTGATTAAGACAAATAAAAAGAGAGCTACCCGAAGGTAGCCCATAGATATTACTTTGTTATATACAGTAGTGAACCAACCAGTAATAGCAGATGCTGTAACACCTGCATCATCAGCATCGACACGAGTTCTCAATTTACCGTCATTGATACGTTTTACGAATGTACCCTTAACACCTTGCGTGTTGGGAGATTACGGAAATAAAATTACGATTTTATAATAGGAAGTGTTTTGAAATTTTTCTTAATGTAATTTGCTGAAGAAACAAAGGCACAAAAAAGGAAGAGGAACTACAAAAGTCCCTCTTCCTTTTTTTACTTAATTTTTTTGAAATTTTTCGTAATAAATATAAAGCGTATATGATAGCTGGTATAGCTCCAATCATTAAAATCATGTTTATTAAACCAAATATAAAATAAGAAGACGATACATTCATTTTAATTCAACCCCATTAAAAATTTTAATCTCTATATGTGTATCTTTGATAAACACGAGCAACTTTACTAGTTTTCTTTAAAGAAGTAAGTTGGAGATAACTAGTAAGAACTATATAGCCTTAGTAAGTTTACCATTCATTTTATAAGTTCCTACAGCATTCATATCATAACCTACTTTTTCAGCTTTTGAATCAGAAACTTCACATGAAGCATCTACACTTGACCAAACAGTACCTTTTGTTCCTGCTACATCACAATATCTCATTTTCAACCCATAATCACCAACAGAATAATGATAACCTAATTTTAAGGTAGCAACAGTGACCCCTGCACTTTTTAATTTAACCCAAGCAGTTGTCAGACAATGTATACTCATCATTGAACAAATCCTGTAAATGAAAGAAAAACTCGTGAAATGCTCCATAGAAGTAGGGGGAAATTAAAAAAAGCAAAAATAAAAGCCTAACCAAGATTTTTAGTCTCGATTAGGCTTTTATTTTTTGGCTTTTATTTGATTCATTTCTGCCAGAATTTCTTTAGCACGCTGCTCAGCACGTTCATAATTTCTTTCCTCAACTTCGATGAGCTTTCCATCAATTATAAAATTATAATGGTATTTCATTGAACAATTCCTCCTTCTTTGTTGTTCCATAATATAACATATTTTTATATGTTTTTTCCTTTGAAAATGTAAAGATTAGATTTTTAAAGTTCACGGTCAAACCGCGTTTTGGGTCCTGTAGTGTGAACGACACTTCACACATTATTATAGGTAAAAAAGTGATTTTTTATGAAAGTGGTAGGGCTTACCTTTAAGTTTTTCCTCGAACTCATTTGGATCCCTGCGGATTTGTAACTGAATCTTCTATCAATGGAGGGTAAACATTGTTTACCTTGACCTGCTTGATATGCTTCTCTTCTTGTGCTCTCTATGTTGTATCCATCATCGATTGAACTACCTATCATCATAACGTCATGCTCCTTGCTTACTCATAGCATGATACATCAATCATCATAAGCATAACGAAATAACGCATTAGACATATCATCTATCATTGGTAGGGATACACAACAGACTGCACCTCACAGTCACTGCTGGTTCACTCATTGAAAAGCATACTGATAGAACATATGATTCACCATCACTGTACCTCTGAGCACCACCCAGGACCTCTATACATATCAATAGCTTATCTGTATCAGTTAGATATAAGTAGCAACCTACCTTCATTACCTTATATAGGGGGAGCATCAGGATAATGCGTATTTACAACGATAAGCATTCTGATACAAGTCATATGGACATTATGAACTCTATTTTGTAGGTGATTGGATTGTGTCTAAAAAGGCTCTACACTATTGAGATTGTGAAAAAATGTACTTAAACTAAATGGGCAGGATAGTTCCATAAGGAATACTAATATTAGATCTAACGGGGAACTTATTTTAAGGAGGAAAACATGAGCTTAGAGCATGATTTTTACCTTATTTCTAAGACAACTGATTTAAAAGTCAGTTCTATAAAAAAACGAAAAAATCTCTAATCTAATCTTTTAGAGATTTTTTAAATGCAAAAACACAACTTTTATTTAGTTAATACGTCTAAGTGATAAAGTGTAGGAGTGATTCAATTAATGCCTCCTTTAGTTGAACAAGCTTCTAATAACTGTCATTAAATTAAATCACTTGTACTCCAATTATTTATTTGTTATTTCTTTGCTGTAGTAAAAATAATGCTAGACCAATTAAGATGAGTGCGATTCCTATACCTTGTTGTAAAGAAATGACCTCATCCAAAATGAAATATGCGAGTATACAAGTTCCGATCGTCTCTCCTAATATGCTCATTGAAATAACTGAGGTACTTAGCCATTTCAACAACCAATTAAAAACCGTTTGCCCTAATATCGTTGCAATAAACGCTAATCCAATAAAGGACAACCATGTTTGTTTGGAATAATTGACGAAAGAAGTTTGCTGGCTGAAAACAAAAATACTTAAAAATAGTGCGCTACTGGTATAACCGATGATTGAATAAGGGATAAGAGATAATCTTTTACGAACATGCTGGCCAATGAAGAAGTAGGCCGTTATAACACCTGCTGCAATAAAAGCAAGTATATCGCCAAATAATGCCTGGCCACTAATTTGAAAATCTTGCCATCCAATGACAATACTTCCTGCAATCGCTACGAGACAGCCCATTATAGCGCCTTTACTGAAGTGCTCTTTGAATAGAAAGTAACCGCCAACCATCGAAAAAAGTGGTTGTAATGTGACGATGACAGTCGAACTTGCTACTGATGTGTAATTTAATGATTCAAACCACAATAAATAATGTGCTGCCAGAAATAAACCTGAGAGTAATCCAAGTCCCCATTGTTTTTTTGACAACGAACGTATTTCTTTACGGTTCTTTTTATTTACTAATAAAAATGGCAAAAGCATTACTGCTGTAAAAAGCATCCGATAAAATGCTGTAATTGTCGCAGGTGCATCTGCTAATTTCACAAAGATTGCTGAAGTAGACAATGCAAATACGCCCAAAAATAAGATCGTGTAAGAAATAAGTGGTGACTTCAATACTGTTCCCCCTTGACGTTTGTTTACTATAATAAAAATTATATATTATAATGTACAAATGTAAGTATAAAATATTTATGTTATTGGAAAAAGAATTATTTCTCCATGTTTAGAATGTCAGCACAAAAGACATCAAACATACATTATTTTAAAAGGGGCATATGCCATGAAAAATCATCGCTTAGGACAAACAGTATTAAACTATCGTAAGAAGAATGGTATGACAATTCGTGAGTTTGCTGATTATGCGGGAATTAGCACATCACTTATTAGCCAAATTGAAAGAGGACAAGGGAATCCGTCGTTAAGTGTACTAGAGTTAATTGCAAAAGCACTAAACGTGCCACTATTTACTCTGTTTGTTAATGAAATTGATACAGATTCCCTCATTTCCAGAAAGCAAGATCGAAAGAAAGTATATCGAGAAAATAGTGATCATATTGTATATGATGTATTAACACCAGATTTTATGAAAGCACATATTGAACTCTTAATGATGGATTTGAATGCACATTCTACTACTACTGAGAGTCATTACTCACATGACAATAAAGAAGAGATTGCTGTGGTTATGAAAGGTCAAGCATATGTTGAACTGGAAGGAACCGAATATTTTTTAGATGAAGGAGATGTCGTACGTATTCCACCAAATGTTAAACACCGATTTTTGAACAAGAGTGATGAACCTAATCATATTTTATTCGTACTAACCCCATCATTAGTTTAACACCTAAAACTTGGTAAATAGTATTAATCGGGCAGTGTGAATTTGTTAATTACTATAAATATTCCAGGATAAATTTTATCTTCTCTTTTCGCAATATTAGTTTTGTTTTTACTAATAAAACTAGTGCAATCTATTAGACGGTAAAACCGTCTTTTTTTATGTCACTATCGGGGGAGATTAGCTGAAGAGCGGTGACATATAAAGGTATTGTCCTTTTTACATAGAATATTTTAAGAATAGCAGGTGAATAAATGGGGGACATATATGGAAATTTGTTTTATCGGTGGCGGAAATCACAATAATAATGAATTAGGTGAAGTGTTTCTGGAACTTTCAAAAATGATTAAACCCGATGCTAAGATTTTAATAATCCCTTTTGCTACTGACAATTCCAGATATGAAAGTTGGATGGCAAGTATCAGACAAGCTTTTTCAATAATGGATAATGTAAGCGTTGAATTATTAAACGAAGACCTTTCGGACAAAGAAATGAAAAGGTCTATAAAAGAACATGATATTTTGTACTTTATTGGTGGAAAGCCAGAAAGGTTAATTCATGTAGTAGAGGAAAAAGGACTTGCCCCAATTATCAAAGACTTTCAAGGTTTAATCATTGGATATAGTGCGGGTTCATTAGCTTTCTGTAATGATTGCATAATAACAAAAGATAAAGACTATCCAGAAACGGTAGTAATCAAGGGCTTAGGATTAGTTGGGTTTAGCGTTGAGGTCCATTACGAGGATAATATAGATGGAGAATTAATTCCCCTATCAAATGAACGAAAAGTATATGCAATACCAAATGGAAGTGCAATTTTCTCCAAGAACGGGGAACCATTTAAAGTTACAAACGATATTTATTCCTTTCAAAATATGAAAAAGGAAATTGTGACCACCTAGGTCTTAAAGAACCAACAGATGCTTAATCCCCAATTGGAACAAGGGTGGCGGCGCAGATTAGAGAAAAGGAGACTGCATTGAAAATAAATTTAATGATCTTCATTACATCAGTAAAAGAACAAGAAAAGGGTATATCAATGATGAGAACATTTGAATCTGATATTCGTCCTGTTAAAGGGGATATAATCGATGATCCAGGATTCGATTCAGGATTTCATAATGGATATGAAGTTGTAAAGGTTTCGATCAATTATGCTTCGAATGAATGTTTTGTTTCGCTTCACCCGCTAGCGTTGGAAATTGAGGAAATCAAGATGGAAACTTATATAGAAAAACTGGAAGCACACGGTTGGCGTGCTGTCTCAAAAGAGGAATTGAAAAGTATGTAAAAAGGTAAACCGATAAAATTGACGTAAGGAGCATGTAAATGGAAAAATACTCAACAACCACTTTAAAGATGACAAGAAATTTTGATGTAGTGCCTGAAAGGGTTTTTGATGCATGGCTGAACCCTGAGATGATGAGACAATGGTTTTTTACATTGGAAGGGACAAATAAGGTGGCAAAAAATGATCCTCAAGTGGGAGGTACTTGGGAAATTATTGATCATCGCGATGGAAAAGATTATCGGGCGATAGGGGAGTACCTTGAAATGGACTCTCCCAATAAATTAGTGTTCACTTTTAAAATGCCGCAGTTCAGTGAATCAGAAGATACAATTACAGTTGAGCTGAAAGAACTTCAACAAGGCTGTGAAATGACATTTTATCAAAACATCATCGTTCCTCATGAAGAAAATTGGATAGAATCCGATATCGAAAAAGCTCTTGGGGAGTATCACGATGGATCTGAACATGGCTGGAACTTAATGTTTATGGGACTGAAGGAATTAATTGAAACTGGGCAGGTTAGCTATAAAGGCTAATAGTATAATTCGATTTTCAGAGAGGGATGGGACAATGGAAAGTAAATGGCCAAATGAAATGAAAGTAGCACAAATCCGGGTTGCACGTCCTACTGATCAACTAAAAAAGGTTGTAAACTTCTATTGTGAAGGATTAGGCTTGAAAAAAATCGGTTCTTTTGAAGGGCATGAGGGATATGATGGCATCATGATTGGGCTTCCTGACTCCAGCTATCACCTGGAGTTTACTCAGCATAAAGATGGCAGTCCTTGTCCTGCCCCATCACAAGATAATCTGCTTGTCTTTTATATTCCTGAACGTAAAACCATTGAAGATATCACGAATAGATTGAAAGGTATGGGGTATGAACCGGTTTCTCCGGAAAATCCATATTGGGAAAAATCCGGTGTTACCATTGAAGATCCGGATGGTTGGAGAATAGTTTTAATGAATTCGCCCGGCATAGGAAATTAAATTTCGAATTTGCAGCTGGAAATGAAAGACCGAAAAGCATCATGCTTTTCGGTCGTTTTGGGTTTATGAGGACATCGTGATCCCGCCATTGATGTGAATGCACTGTCCCGTTATATAAGCACCTTCATCAGATGCCAGCAGCACATAGGCGCCTGCATGATCTGCCGGCTGCCCAGGGCGGCCAAGTGGTGCCTCGGTACCGAACTCGGCAACGGATTGTTCGTCGAACGTCGCCGGGATGAGCGGAGTCCAAATCGGGCCTGGTGCCACCATATTGACCCGGATCCCTTTTTTAGCCACATTCTGTGCAAGGCTGCGTGTGAATCCGACGATTGCCCCTTTTGTCGCTGTATAATCCATCAAAGTTGCATGTCCTATATATGGGTTGATCGATGTTGTGTTGATTACTGAGTTGCCTTGTTTCATATGAGGAACCGCATGCTTGTTAAACTATTGATCTAGTCATACTTTAGCCGTTAAAAAGTACGGTTAAACATCATGATTCCCATCGATTACCTCTGCAAGCGATTACAACAATATCGAAGCAATACAGTAAGGAAGGAATTACGGTGTTGGAAGTTGAAATACATTCTAATAAAACTTTCAGGGGTGTTAATGTGAATTCGATAGAAACAATACAAGAATTAACCAATAAAGAACAATGGTTAGAAGCCTTTCCAATCATGAATCAGCTTCGTACTGACTTAACTCAAAAAACATATCTGGAGTTACTTGAAGAAATGAGGAAAGATGGATACTGTTTGTTTGCTTTATATAAAGATAACCAGGTTGTATCATTGGCTGGTTTAAGCTGGAGAGTGAACTTTTATAATAAACGTCACGTGTTTATTTATGACCTTGTAACAGATTCAGCCCACCGTTCATTTGGATATGGAGAGAAGTTATTGAATTATATACATAACTGGGCAAAAGAAAACGGAGCTGCATATGTGGCATTGGAATCTGGAGTCCGGCGAAAAGATGCCCACCGTTTCTATGAAGAGAAATTAGATTATGATAAATGGTGCTACTCATTTAGAAAAACGCTGTGAGTGGAAATGGCGATGGAAAAGAGCTGAGTAATCAGCTTTTTTTATGTTGGAGAACAAAAGTAGTAATGAAGTGAATGTAAGACACATTGTCCACTATGTGTATTGGGTTATGAACATTTTTAAACAGAATAGAACAATAAAAATTCACGAGTAAATCGGCGAAATTCACGAGTAAATCGTTAAAACTCACGAGTAAACAGGCTAAATTCACGAGTAAATCGTTAAAATTCACGAGTAAACAGGCTAAATTCACGAGTAAATCGTTAAAATTCACGAGTAAATTGCTAAAACTCACGAGTAAACGCAGTTTCACGAGTAAATCGTTAAAACTCACGAGTAAATCGTTAAAATTC
>NZ_VHIK01000024.1:0-2948 GCF_006680105.1 Bacillus sp. B4EP4a | reverse complement strand
TTTTTTAACGGTTAAGTTAGAAAGGGCGCACGGTGGATGCCTTGGCACTAGGAGCCGATGAAGGACGGGACTAACACCGATATGCTTCGGGGAGCTGTAAGTAAGCTTTGATCCGGAGATTTCCGAATGGGGAAACCCACTGTTCGTAATGGAACAGTATCTTTACCTGAATACATAGGGTACTGAAGGCAGACCCGGGGAACTGAAACATCTAAGTACCCGGAGGAAGAGAAAGCAAACGCGATTTCCTGAGTAGCGGCGAGCGAAACGGAATTAGCCCAAACCAAGAGGCTTGCCTCTTGGGGTTGTAGGACACTCAACATGGAGTTACAAAGGAACGGGGTAAATGAAGTGACCTGGAAAGGTCCGTCGAAGAAGGTAAAAACCCTGTAGTTGAAACTTCGTTCCCTCCTGAGTGGATCCTGAGTACGGCGGGACACGAGAAATCCCGTCGGAAGCAGGGAGGACCATCTCCCAAGGCTAAATACTCCCTAGTGACCGATAGTGAACCAGTACCGTGAGGGAAAGGTGAAAAGCACCCCGGAAGGGGAGTGAAATAGATCCTGAAACCGTGTGCCTACAAGTAGTCAAAGCCCGTTAATGGGTAATGGCGTGCCTTTTGTAGAATGAACCGGCGAGTTACGATTTCATGCGAGGTTAAGTTGATGAGACGGAGCCGCAGCGAAAGCGAGTCTGAATAGGGCGAATGAGTATGAGGTCGTAGACCCGAAACCAGGTGATCTACCCATGTCCAGGGTGAAGTTCAGGTAACACTGAATGGAGGCCCGAACCCACGCACGTTGAAAAGTGCGGGGATGAGGTGTGGGTAGCGGAGAAATTCCAATCGAACCTGGAGATAGCTGGTTCTCTCCGAAATAGCTTTAGGGCTAGCCTCAAGATGAGAGTATTGGAGGTAGAGCACTGATTGGACTAGGGGCCCCCAACGGGTTACCGAATTCAGTCAAACTCCGAATGCCAAATACTTATTCTTGGGAGTCAGACTGCGAGTGATAAGATCCGTAGTCGAAAGGGAAACAGCCCAGACCACCAGCTAAGGTCCCAAAGTATACGTTAAGTGGAAAAGGATGTGGAGTTGCTTAGACAACCAGGATGTTGGCTTAGAAGCAGCCACCATTTAAAGAGTGCGTAATAGCTCACTGGTCGAGTGACTCCGCGCCGAAAATGTACCGGGGCTAAACGTATCACCGAAGCTGTGGATTGACACCATTAGGTGTCGATGGTAGGAGAGCGTTCTAAGGGCGTTGAAGTCAGACCGGAAGGACTGGTGGAGCGCTTAGAAGTGAGAATGCCGGTATGAGTAGCGAAAGAAGGGTGAGAATCCCTTCCACCGAATGCCTAAGGTTTCCTGAGGAAGGCTCGTCCGCTCAGGGTTAGTCGGGACCTAAGCCGAGGCCGAAAGGCGTAGGCGATGGACAACAGGTTGATATTCCTGTACCACCTATACATCGTTTGAACGATGGGGGGACGCAGAAGGATAGGGTAAGCGCGCTGTTGGATATGCGCGTCCAAGCAGTTAGGCCGGAAACGAGGCAAATCCCGTTTCCATTAAGGCGGAGCTGTGATGGCGAGGGAAATATAGTACCGAAGTTCCTGATTCCACGCTGCCAAGAAAAGCCTCTAGTGAGATGTAAGGTGCCCGTACCGCAAACCGACACAGGTAGGCGAGGAGAGAATCCTAAGGTGTGCGAGAGAACTCTCGTTAAGGAACTCGGCAAAATGACCCCGTAACTTCGGGAGAAGGGGTGCTTTTTAGGGTGAATAGCCCAGAAAAGCCGCAGTGAATAGGCCCAGGCGACTGTTTAGCAAAAACACAGGTCTCTGCGAAGCCGCAAGGCGAAGTATAGGGGCTGACACCTGCCCGGTGCTGGAAGGTTAAGGGGAGAGGTTAGCGCAAGCGAAGCTTTGAACCGAAGCCCCAGTAAACGGCGGCCGTAACTATAACGGTCCTAAGGTAGCGAAATTCCTTGTCGGGTAAGTTCCGACCCGCACGAAAGGTGTAACGATCTGGGCACTGTCTCAACGAGAGACTCGGTGAAATTATAGTACCTGTGAAGATGCAGGTTACCCGCGACAGGACGGAAAGACCCCGTGGAGCTTTACTGCAGCCTGATATTGAATTTTGGTACAGCTTGTACAGGATAGGTAGGAGCCTGAGAAGCCGGAGCGCTAGCTTCGGTGGAGGCGTTGGTGGGATACTACCCTGGCTGTATTGAAATTCTAACCCGCGCCCCTTATCGGGGTGGGAGACAGTGTCAGGTGGGCAGTTTGACTGGGGCGGTCGCCTCCTAAAGAGTAACGGAGGCGCCCAAAGGTTCCCTCAGAATGGTTGGAAATCATTCGTAGAGTGTAAAGGCACAAGGGAGCTTGACTGCGAGACCTACAAGTCGAGCAGGGACGAAAGTCGGGCTTAGTGATCCGGTGGTTCCGCATGGAAGGGCCATCGCTCAACGGATAAAAGCTACCCCGGGGATAACAGGCTTATCTCCCCCAAGAGTCCACATCGACGGGGAGGTTTGGCACCTCGATGTCGGCTCATCGCATCCTGGGGCTGTAGTCGGTCCCAAGGGTTGGGCTGTTCGCCCATTAAAGCGGTACGCGAGCTGGGTTCAGAACGTCGTGAGACAGTTCGGTCCCTATCCGTCGCGGGCGCAGGAAATTTGAGAGGAGCTGTCCTTAGTACGAGAGGACCGGGATGGACGCACCGCTGGTGTACCAGTTGTCTTGCCAAAGGCATAGCTGGGTAGCTACGTGCGGACGGGATAAGTGCTGAAAGCATCTAAGCATGAAGCCCCCCTCAAGATGAGATTTCCCATGGCGCAAGCTAGTAAGATCCCTGAAAGATGATCAGGTTGATAGGTCAGAGGTGGAAGCGTGGCGACATGTGGAGCTGACTGATACTAATAGATCGAGGACTTAACCAACGCTTT
>NZ_VHIK01000023.1:0-25257 GCF_006680105.1 Bacillus sp. B4EP4a | reverse complement strand
GGATTAGTTTCTGAAGGTATTTCCTTCTTACTTTCTTTATTCTTGTTTTCAGGGGATTTTTGTTTCTTATATTTATCCGTACTTTTCTTTACCATGAATTGAACTTTGTTCACTTCATTTACTGTAGATTGAACAGTCGGTTCTTCTTTCACGTCGGATAAAACTTCCGGATGCGCAGAAGCTGGTTCTTCTTTTCCAATAGTTAAGATGTCCTGTTCTTGCTTCTGTTCAACCGGCTCTTCCTCTCCTATGGAATTAACTTCAGTGTCTTCCTTCAACACGGAATCACTTTCCTTAACTTGATCTGCCTCTGACTGTTTATTTTCGCCCTTATTTTCCTGTTGTTTGTTCTCTGACGATTCCTGATTATCTATCCCTTTGAAAATATAGAGTATATTTGATAATTGGACATAAATTTGTTTATCCTTATTTATTAAAACGATATAATTATTAGTTATGGTACCTAAAAATCCGTCAAAGGATAGATTGTTCTCTCTGTTTACTGTCACCCAATGATCTTTGAGTTCATTTATTAATTCTGTAAAACTTTGTTTCTGTGTTGGTTCGTGGTCAAGTATTTGAGCCTGGAATTCTTTGGTGTTTTTTGATAAGGCATAAACCTGATTTAAGTTAAAATAACATTGTTTATCTGGATTCATTTGAATGACAATAAAGTCGCTTTTCACATCAAGTACCACCCCATCATGAACGTTTTTATCATCGGAAATAATACTAATATTAAAACCTATCAGTGAATTAAGTGCCTCTTGAAAATTTTGTTTTTTCATCTGATGAGTCCCCCTTGTTAATTGGATGGCCGCTTCTTCCCAGAAGCGACACATCATTTATGGGATATACTATTTTTCTTTTTCTCCTGCTTTATTATCTTTACTTTTTTCCGCTTTTCCACCGTCTTTATTATTTTCTGATTTTTCATCTTCTTTTTGTTTCTCTACTCTTGCCCCGTAACTGATGCTGCGGATATGGAACATTGCCAGGCGAATAACTTCTTCGTTTAGTACTAACGTTACGAATTCATATTCATCATTAGTATCATGAAGTACGCCTTCAATCTTCTCGGGACCGCCTCGGTTAATATTTACCCATTGATTTGTGAGGTTACCTAGTAAGCCTTTAAAAGTTGCAGCTGTTTTAAAAGTAAAATCTTCGGGGATTTCCAGTTGAAATTGGAGCCCCTTCTTTACATTCTCGGTAATACTTTTGATATGGTCGATTTTATAATATATAACACCTTCTTGCTCAGTTAAAATCGCTAAGTGATCATCGTATACGCCTAATAATAATCCTGTCCGAGATTCTGGCCCTCCTCTATCTACCTTTAGAACTTTCCCAACCAAATTAGTTAACCATTCCTTATTCATAATGTTGCCCCTTCCTATATAATCATTTACCCTGTATGTATATGTGTCATGGAATGACATTGTGTCGTGGTAAATGTCCATCTTCTATCAATAAGATTGAAATTCATCAAAAATGTGTATATGCACTAACCTTTAGAATTTCCTGAAGTTAAATGACTGAAATTCCTGATTTATTCGAAGCAGAGAACGCCTTTTAAGATAGCTGAAGGATATTGAATAGCCAGGGGTAAAGAGATGGCGCTAAATCCATGTGAGAAATTCGCTCAGCATCTAACAGATGAATTGGTGTAATGGATAGTCCAACTTTAATGAACTTACTGAAGAGTGGATCGCCGTTTAGCGGATTATTAAAACGAATGTACCCAGAAAGTTACAAAAAAAAAGACCCCGGCGCATTACCGGAGTCATTTTAAGCAGCAAAACTAAAAAGTGTTTTTTTATGGTCTCTAAAAAACCTGGTGTTTGGTCACCATTTTTCTATTTCGTTTTTATACAACTTGTGTAAGTTTAGATTTTTGAGGCAATTCATAACTGCTTTTCCCCGTTCCTCCTTAATTAACGAAGGAATAGTAAACAAATGCGCATGTCTGAAGTTAGAGCTTGATGTTGGACAGAAATACTCGGAATAATTCTTGGAAGCTTGAAATGTGATGCTAAATGAAATCCCCATAAGCCGAAAGAGGGGACAATAACATTGTATTCAAGTGTATTAAGACCGGCCATATTAATTGTTTTACCAATACTCCAAAATACTGTTAGTGTATCTTCTGGTGAATTAGACTGACAAACTAACACACCTTGTTTCGATAATATTTTTGCTGTTTGACTGAACAATTCAATTGTATATAATGAGCTAATGACTGGGTCAACGGGATCTGGAAAATCAATAATTATTACTTTGTAGGGCTGCAATTCTCTTAAGATAAATTTCTTTGCATCTTCAGAATGAATATTTACCCTTTCGTCCAGTAAAGAACAATTATTTTGAGTAATTAATTTTGGATTTGTCTTTGCAAGTCCAATCACCAGAGGATCAATATCAACAAGATCGACATGTTTTAGTTTGGGATATTTAAGAACTTCCCGTAAAGCAAGTCCATCTCCCCCTCCTAATATGAGAACCCGTTCATGGTCAGAAGTATTACTTATTAAATAAATTTATTTTAGAAAAGTATATATTTTTCCCTAAGAGCGAATACCCGCTGTATAAAAACAAAATTGAATTGGACCAAAAGACAGGAGAGAATCCTACTATAGAACCCAGCGGACTAAAAATTGTTAAGGAAGTAAAGTTCAAATTATTAAGTCTGCAAGAAAATATTACTGGCTGACCATTTAGTTTAAGTACAATATTTCAGACTATAATTTCTTAACTTCATATTACATCCAATTATTATCGTTTTTATATTTATATCTTCTTGGTAAAAAACATTTGTCATGGATATGCTGAAAGCCCAACTTTCTGGTTTGGTCGGCGGAGACCCCAATTGATGCTACATATTTTCTGAGATCTTTCGTTTCATTAATACCTCATTTCCGTTCATATCTCCCCAATCTCGCATTAGGTTAATAATAGGTTTTAATGTTTCCCCAAAGGGAGTAAGAGAATATTCAACTTTTGGAGGAATCTCTCGATAAATTTCACGATGTACAATACCATCCTGTTCCAATTCCCGAAGTTGTAACGTTATCATGCGTTTTGTGGTATAGGGCATAAGTCTCCCTAACTCGTTAAAACGTTTAGGGCCGGATATTAAGTTATATAATATGATCCCTTTCCATTTGCCTCCTATCACATCTACAGTAACTGCAACAGGACAAGCAGTGGTATCAGGGCACTTTTCCGCATTAAAGTCCTTCATATTGACACCCCAATCTTTTTTAGTATCAAATTGTATACTATATTACAAATTTTATCCTATTCAACAAAAATGTACGTACTTTTAATTTTATATTATATAAAGTATCATTGGTTTTGCAAGAGAAGACTAAATATTCGTTCTTTTAACTATTAATCATTAAAGATGTTACTAAAAAGGTCTGATGGTAACGTCCCCGGGTGTATTCATCCTTAACATGAATCGGTGATGAGACATTTACAAAAAAAATAAATAGGAGTGACTAAAGTGAAAGCACAAATTATTCAATCTTTTGGTGAACCCTCCGTATTTCAATTTAAAGAGATTTCAAAACCTGAACTAAAACCTGGACATGTACTTCTTCAAGTCAAGGCTACAAGTGTAAATCCTATTGATACGAAAGTCCGTGCTGGTGCAGTTCCAACCGTTTCCCCCGAGTTTCCTGCAGTATTACATGGGGATGTTGCAGGTTTGGTATTTGCAGTCGGTGAAGGAGTAACTGAGTTTAAAGTTGGCGATGAAGTGTTTGGATGCGCGGGTGGTTTTAGGGGTACTGGCGGTGCACTTGCAGAGTTTATGCTAGCAGATGCCGATTTACTTGCTCACAAACCGAAAAATTTGACGATGGAAGAAGCCGCAGCTTTACCATTGGTTGCCATTACTGCATGGGAAGCATTATTCAATCGGGCAAACCTTGTCCCTGGACAGGATATACTGATCCATGCAGCGACCGGCGGTGTAGGACACATTGCCATTCAACTGGCGAAATGGGGAGGCGCGACAGTCTATACAACCGCCTCTTCGCAAGAGAAGCTGGAGATTGGCACGCGCCTTGGTGCAGATGTAACTATTAATTATCGAGAAGAAAGCGTTCACGACTATGTACAGAAATATACAGACGGAAAAGGATTTGACGTTGTGTTTGACACGGTAGGAGGAGAAAACCTTGATCGCTCCTTTGAGGCGGCCGCTGTACATGGAACGGTAGCAGCCATTGCTACCCGTTCGACCCATGACCTCTCGCCAGTGCATTCAAAGGGACTATCTCTGCATGTTACCTTTATGTTGTTGAAGATATTAAACAAGGACATGCATAAGCATTATGGAGAAATTTTGAAAAAGGTTGCTCGGTTGGTTGAGGAAGAGCAGCTGCATCCGCTTGTGGATCCAAACATTTTTACGTTTGATGAGGTTTCAAAAGCCCATGAGTACATGGAGTCTGGAAAGGCGATAGGAAAAATAGTTTTGAAAAATAGTTGGTAATATTATATAAACATTTGAAATGCCTCAAAAAATTATGTTCATTTAAAAATAGACGGTACGGCGAGAATTTCTATAAGATTCTCACTGTACCGTCTTCTTTTATTTTTAATTATTGTAGAGCATATTCAACATAAGGTTTGTGTCCACTCTAAAGGACCTTCGTCCAATCGCGCGCCGAAGAACCTCCTGCCAATGATTGACACATCATTCGTTTATTGTTTTTCAAACATTTTACTTTTTAAAAAATCCATAAAAACAGATTTAGTTTTACCTTTTAAATAGATAAAGTCAATACTAATATTCGTTTTCACAGGAGGAGTCATTTCTACTCTAAATAACTCTTCATTTTCTATTTCCTTCCTTACACAATGCTCAGGTAAAAAACTAATGCCTAGGCCTTGTAATACTAAATTTTTAGCCGTTTCCATATTGTCAACTTCTACATATATATTCGGATTTACACCATTACTTTGAAATAGACGATGAATGATAAGCCAATCGATAGATCCATAATCAAAAAAGATTAGAGGCTGTTTACTTACATCCTCTACTGTTATTCTTTCTTCTTTTAAAAAAGGATGATTTGAAGGTACAACAAGGCTAATAGGATCATTATAAAGACGAATTGATTCTACTTGAGGGTGGGTTTCTGTTCGTATAATGCCAAAGTCAACCTCTTTATTAAGGACCTTGTGTAGAATATCCTTAGAATGTCCTGTTATAATTTTGATTCTAACATCATTGAACTTAGATTTAAAAGCTGGCAAAATATCAGGGAGAATGTTGTTGGAAATGGACAAAGCACTCCCAAGTACTAGCTCAAAAGGTACAGTTACTTGTTGTAATCCGTACTTTGCTTCCTGATAAGATTGAAGAATTTTTTGTGCGTGTGGAAAGAAATATTCTCCCTTTTCAGTTAAAGAAATTTTGTTTCCATTTCGATGAAAAAGCTTTAAATTAATTTCACGTTCAAGGGATTGAATACGTGCTGTTACAGAAGGTTGAGTTAAATAAAGAGCCTCTGCTGCTTTATTGAAACTACCTAGTTGACAAACATAAATGAAGGCTTCAATATTTTCAATATTCATATTTACTGCTCCTTATTTTGGTTCACCATTACGTCTATCTAATTTACCCAATTGCTTTAGCTGATTCTGTCTCAGTAGCTGTTTTAATTGCCGATTTGGCTAAAATTTCTGTTGGGTCAATAATACTAATATTTTGGGATGATTTAAGTACAAGAGGGATTTCTGTACAACCTGCTATTATAGCTTCTGCCCCTCTTTTCATTAATTTATCAGCTACTCTTGAAAGGTAAAAACGCCCCTTCTCCAAATCACTCCCTTTAATAGCATATATTCCTTCCATTACTTCTTTTTGCATTTGCTTATCAGGCTCAATGGCATTAATATCGTAGGATTGACAACTTTGTTGATACAGTTTTGTATTTATTGTTCCATCAGTAGCCAACAAACCTACTCTCCTCATATTATTTACGTGTAAAAAGCGAGCTGTTTGTAAAGGCATATGTAGAATCGGGATACTAACGGATTCTTTTATTGATTTAAAGTAAAAGTGAGCAGTATTGCAAGCCATTACCAGAAAATCCGCACCAGCATTTTCTAGCCTTTGTGCCGATTGTACAATAAAAGGAGTAGGATCTGTACCCTTTCCCAAAATTGCTGTTGTTCGATCAGGTATTTGTGAATAATTGTCCGCGATAATATGGATATGATCCTGGTCTTTCTTTGCAGGTGTATAAGAAATAATTTTATTCATTAAATCAACAGTTGCTAATGGTCCCATTCCTCCAATAATCCCAACTACTTTTTGCATTTTCTTCACCACTTATATTTAAATTTTATAATATAGTTTTTTTAATACTTAACTTTATTATAATTTTTATACGAAGTGATGAATTATAGAAATAATCTATACACTAATAGAAACAATAAATTGAACTTTAATAATGATGAAGCTTCCATTGAACCATTTCCCCTCAAATTCTCGAAGGACTTCTTACTGACCATTAAGTAGCCCTCCTCAAGTCCATCCGAACTGTTCCCTGTACCTGAACTATCCTTCCCCTTTAGTTCCATAAGAAAAAGCTGCCTTAAAGGCAGCTCCGATTTTAAGCTAACGCAGCTGTTAGTGAAGGAAGACTTTATTTCTCAACTTTCACTAACGTTTTTTCCTGATCAATGTCTATACAATTCAAAAAAAGTCTTCAAGATGACTATTCAGACCCCATCATTAGTTTTAACT
The DNA here is from genome assembly GCF_006680105.1 of Bacillus sp. B4EP4a. NCBI lineage: Bacteria > Bacillati > Bacillota > Bacilli > Caryophanales > Bacillaceae > Bacillus > Bacillus sp. B4EP4a. The sequence goes on along the minus strand of NZ_VHIK01000023.1, from coordinate 18,488 downwards.
CATGACTTTCAACAATGGGGCGAGAATGTTCGGTCCTTGCTACTTGTATCATTGCTTTTCCCAATTCTTCTGATGTAATGATGCTGCTTAACGTATCATCAAAATGTTGGTGGCACCTGCCGAATGCTTGACTGTTCGGTTTGAGCTTTCCATTCTCCCTGACGGAACTCTTTTTCCCACTTCGAAACCACAATACAAGCGAGAACATGTCCAGGAGTATTACAAGCAGTACGTGCCATATCCAGCACACGGTCAATTCCTGCAATAATTGCGACGCCTTCTGCAGGAAGCCCTACTGCTGAGGCGGTAGCTAAAAGGACAACTAGCGAACCGGATGGAACAGCGGCAATTCCTTTTGAGGTTGCAACAAGAACCCCCATTACAATCAACTGTTGGCCAAAATCCATCGGGATGCCATATGCTTGTGCCAAGAAAATAGAGCAAACAGAAAGGTACAATGTCGAACCATCACAATTCAGTGATAGCCCAGAAGGAATAACGAATGAAACAACACGTTTCGAACAACCGTATGCCTCCATTCGATCCATTAACTGAGGCAGAATGGTTTCCGTACTTGTTGTAGAAAAAGCGATAAGGAACAAATCCCATACCATTCGAAACACTTTAAAGTAAGAAATCTTCAAGAACCAACCAATTATTGGGAATAGAACGAAAATAACAATAGCAAGCCCAAGATACACAACCCCAATCAACTTTGCCATAGGGATTAAGAGGGCAATGCCATACTGACCTACAGAGGCTGCCATGAGAGCGAGTACACCAATCGGTGCGGTTACCATGACCATTTGTGTCAGTTTAAACATGATATTTGCAACTGATTCCATAAACTTCATTGCCGGCTCTGACTTTTTGCCAATTGCTCCAGCAGCTGCACCAAATAAAATAGCGAAGAATATAACAGCTAATAAATCACTTTTTGCCATCGCATCAACAATGTTGCTTGGAATGATGTTAACAAGCATCGTTTTAAAATCGACAACTTTGGTAACGCTTTCATTTAATTGTGTGATATCCTTTTGAGCAAGGTGGGACAAATTGAGCCCGGCACCAGGCTTTAAAATGTTAACTAGTAAAAGACCTAAACCTAAAATCAGAGTGGTAATAAATTCAAACCAAATAATTGTTTTAAGTCCTAATGAACCCATTTTTTTCATGTTTCCGTCACCTGATGACCCAATGACAATAGTGGTGAAAACAATAGGCACAACAATCATTTTAATAAGATGAATAAAAGCGTCGCCAATTGGTCTTAAGGATTGGCCAAGTACAGGAAAAAAATGTCCGATAAGTGCTCCAATAAACAGTGCTATTAATACTTGAAAAGCAAAAAACTTTTTCATATGTTGTCCTCCCTGACCGAAAGATTAATAGCCTCATCACACAATATGTCAATAAATAGATCATTCCATTCTCATTTGACTATTGAATGAGAAAGAAGAAATGGCTTTTAAAAAATTGATTCTACTTTTCCATAGACAACCTCCCATTTAAAAATATTTGTAAATATACCAAAAACTGTATCACTTTTTCGCAATTCAGTAAAATACTGAATTACTATAAAGTTATAAGAATAAATTATTAATCCCGTTTACATCTTTTATTGTTCCTTAATCAGCTGACGCACCTGTTAGTTTAGGTGATCCACAATGGTACATTTCTATTGCAGAATGAGAACAATATCTTAAACATGTATAACCCTGTCCTAAAATTAGGACAGGGTTAACATTAAACTGTTTAATTGTTGATAAAAACACTTCACCCAACTTAAAACAAACCAATAGAACTAGGTTACATCTATTTCTACATAAAGTTACTGCTTCAATATCTGAATAAGGTTGCCGCATGTGTCGTCGAAGACAGCTATTGTGACTTCGCCCATTTTTGTCGGCTCCATAGTAAACTTCACGCCGTTTTCCAATAATCGTTTGTACTCTTTATGAATATCTGCAACGCCAAACATTGTTGCTGGGATGCCCTCGGCAAATATCTTCTTTTGATACTCCTGTGCGGCAGGATGCTCGTTCGGTTCCAGTAAAAGCTCGGTACCGTCATGAGCTTCGGGAGAAACAAGCGTGATCCACCTGAATTTCCCCATTGGAACGTCTTGCTTTTTTACAAATCCCAGCTTTTCTGAATAAAATTCCAGTGCCTTGTCTTGGTCTTGTACAAATATGCTGGTAACAATAATTTTCATAATGTTTTGCCTCCTTTGATATTTGTGACGCATGGTCCTGTGCTAACAATCTGGCTGCAAGAAAACGGACCCACACATTTGTCAGAAGTCTTGTTCCGATTTTATAAAATTACTCTATCCATCCTTTTAGCAAATTTTTAAGTGGTTCGTTGTTGAATATAACTACTCGATACTTTCCCTTTCGTTTTGATTTTACGAGCTCTGCATCTTCCAATACAGAAAGATGTTTAGCTATCGCTTGTCGCGAAATGGAAATGTCGTGCTTCATAATGAGACGTACCGTAAGTTCATACAACGTCAGTTCGTTGCGTTCGGATAGTTCGTCTAATATAAGCCGCCGAGTCGAGTCTCCAAGTGCTTTGAATATAGCGTCTTTGTCCCAATTCATATATCGAGTATAAGCAACTCTACGGTTGCTTGTCAAGAACAAGCAACTGTAGAGTTGCATGACAAAGGAACCGTATCATGCTTTCTTAACAAGTTAAAGTCACATAATTGTAGTTTGAACCATTATAGAAATATAATTTCAAAAAAAGTGCATTAATCCTAATTTGTTCATCACATTAGTAAAATTTTAAGCACCTGCCCCGTTCCATAAGAAAAAGGCTGCCGCGGCAACCCTTGTTATTGAAGTAAAGCACCTGTTAGTTAATAATCCGGTTTAAATTTGAAAGGATTGCATCAAACATTCTTCATCATCTATAATTTTCTTTTTTTCTTCAAAATCTATATTTAGCGTATTAAGAATCTTCCTCCAAAATATAACGGCAGGAATATTCTTGGCTAATTCAACAACAAAGTAGCAACCCTTTTTTTGTTTAAACAATTGCTTTAATAATGCAATGGCAATACCCTTTCTTCTATATTTTTTCAAAATAAAAATATCATTAATGCTGTAATCATATTCCTTATTTAAAAACGGCCTTTCCAAGAGTAATAAAAACCCTACAATTATCTTATCTTTTTTCAAAAAATATGGTGTTAACCCTTCCCTCTTCCAAATTAATTCAAATGAATCAAATTCAAATGAACCATCTGATGATATGTTTAAACCCTCGGTATACTCCGAAAGGTCATGTAAATAAAGGGAATATAAATTCTTAAGAATATGCCTTTCATCTGTGGAAATTTGATTTAAGGAAACAGTCATTATCATACCTCTTTTACAATTAATCAAATCTCTTTATTATTTCGACATAAACTTTCATTTGCCCTTCATGAACTAAACTGACACGATAGTGCCATAAGAAAAAGCTGCCTTATAGACAGCTTCGATCTTCAGCTAACGCACCCTTTAGTTCAACAACAAAATTTATTATTATCCTATTACTTCTCCCAAAGCTCTATACGTCTTCCCTCTGGATCTTCAATCCAAATAAACTTTCCAAATTCATTAATCGCCTTTTCCATAACAAGGGGTACACCCATTTCTTCTAGATGTTTGATACTGTCATCCAAATTTTCAACTTGAAAGTTTAACATCACTTGTTGTTCTGTTGGAAAATAGCGGTCATTTTCAGAAAAGAAGGAAAAGATAGTTTCATTGCCTGATTGTGGTGTAATAATGGTACCATTCCAATTATCAATTTCCATTTTCAGGACTTTACTATACCATTTTTTTATATCCTCTATATTTTTAGTCCTCCAAAAGATTCCTCCAAAACCCTTTATTATCATAAGAATCCCCTTCCTATCCATTAGTAATTAATTTAAATTCTAGATTTGAAAGCGAATTCCTTCTTTCACTATCCTGCCCCGTTAGTGCCATAAGAAAAAGCTGCCTTAAAGACAGCTCCGATCTTCAGCAAACGCACCCGTTAGTTCAATAACAAAGTATCAAACTATATTTCATGTCACACAAATAACATTTACTGTATCTTATTATTGTGGCTCGTACCCTTTGTAGCGTTGGTGAACGTGCTAGTTATGTCATTAAGCTTCCCTTCTTTTCTGGAAAAAAGGGCAGTTGTAAAATTCAATGATAGTAAATTATACAAAAATATTTAAATATTAATTTATTTTCGAAACTTTTCAAATAAAATGCTACCCATTGAGAATGAGTAGCAAGTAATACAAGTTATTTGAAAATAATTTGTAGTTTTCCATATACTTTGCCAGAGGAATATCCATCTTTCACATCAACATAAAATTTACCAATTTTCATATCTGTGAATAATGTATTTCCACCTGCTAGGCTATGATAGCCTGTGCAATTTCCAGTACTAGCATTGCAGAGACGAGCCCATAAGTTACTATAATTAGTCAATAACTTACTTCCAGAAGACGTCTTTAAATAGATTGGGGAAACTAGTTCTACCTCTAAGTCACTGCCTTTGTTAGGGTTTCCAATTTCACCATCCCATTTTCCATCTTCTGTTTGAAAAGAATACTGAGGAACACTTGCTTGAGCAGAAGAAGTACTTAATACCATTCCACCTACCAGAACTAACACAAAGGTACTTAAGATTGAAAATAAGCTTTTTATGTTATTTCCTCCTCCAATCTTTATCCCTTTCATAATATCAGAATAAACTAATTATTAAAATAGTTAAAAATAACCAAAGCTTCTTATGTTCAAACATCTTTTGGTTACGACATCTTCATCAATCTTACTTAAATAAAGTTCATAAACCGCAAACATCAGTAATTTCGGTTTTTTCTTATATAAGCTAAAAGGCGGTACCTACAAAACTTATCTTATGAACAGAAAAAAGTAGAAGTCAAAGTTATTAACATGATGTATTAGGTTGGAGGTTACTTCTTATTGTTTAACGAAAAGTTTTTAACCTTTCCATTCCACTTCACTTCTATATCGATAACATCAGTTTTTGACGTAGAAAATTCACCTTTTTCATTATTATGTGTTTTGTATTCACCAGTACTATTCAATTCAATATCGCCCATACCCCAAGCATAATTAGGAGCATTAATCTTATATTCAAGGTTTTCAACAGCTTTATAATCTTTTCCTTTGAACTGTAATGCAAACTTTTTAGTTTCTTTATCGTTATCAGTTTTTACTACATTTAATTGAACTGTTACTATTATATTGTCGCCCGTTTTATAATTTAGATAAGTTACAAAACTGACGAATGATTTTCCGGAGTCCTTGGCATAGTAAACTTTTCATTCCTTCATAAAACTAGTAATTTGACGATACAGCTTCTCGGGATGGGTGAGATTGACCATATGGTCAGCACCTGGAACTTCTATGATTCGAGCGTCTGAGTGCTTTCGAAAGTAATTGGCAACACGAAGGTTATCGGGTGAATCCTCCTTACCGATTATCAATAATGTTTTGGCCGTCAATTCTCCTAATCTTTCGATGGCCGGTGGTTGCGGCCAAATCAATTTAACAGCCGGCCAATCAAACATTCGCTTCATATGGTGCCTGAGCATTTGAACCATCAAATTCCGGTGAGGACTCACCGTTACAACACGATACGATGGATCACTGAGCAAAAGCTCAACCATCTTATCGATATCGGGAGCGGCTTCATGAATCTTCTTCATATTCTTTTCAAATTCCTTTGAATAGCTAAACCCAGATAATCCAGGCGCAAGCAAAACAAGTTTTGAAACCATTTCAGGATAATTCAGAGCGAATTCAGTGGCAATTTGGCCACCCATTGAGTGACCGATGAGTGTCGCCTGATTGATTTCTAGATGATCAAGCAGCGACAGCAAATCTTCAACAGGGTTGACATCTTCTAAAGGGGACGGTGATTTCCCGGTCCCACGTCCGTCAAAAGCAACGACCTTGTAGTGTTTCGCTAAAAGAGATGCGACAAATGTCCAGTTCCGTACATCAGCACCACCAGTGAGGAGAACCACAGGATGACCATTACCATTAACTTCGTAATACAAATCCATTGAAATCCCTCCATTCATTACAAAATCTTATAATTTAATAATTAAAACTATGTTATCTTTCTTAAATAATCCTGCTTTTTTTCTGGCTTAACTTACAATTTAAGAAGCACCTTTTAATTTCCCTCCTTATTCTAGAATATGGCCCGATTGTTGAACACAAGTTAAAAACCTCTCTTCAACTAAACTGCCCCTTCGTCCCATAAGAAAAAGCTGCCTTAAAGACAGCTCCGATCTTCAGCTAACGCACCCGTTTGTTTAAGTACATTTCTTCACAATCTTGCCGGCAATTATGGTGTCTTATAACAAAAGCTACCAATATGTCGGCATCCTTGCTTTTAGCAACTCCTGTATTTTCCTATTCCACACAGTATGGTGAACCCAATAGAATCAAAGAACAGCTAAACCTTGCGAACCAAAGTAAGGAATGTTAGTCCAGGCAGCAACCTGCAATCTTACTAGACTACCATCATCTTGAATATTAAATACTGAAACTGTTCCCTGATTTCCGTTAAGGGTGTAAAAATGCCGTCCATCTCTGCTCACTCTAACATCCATCGGAAGACCCGGTGCTGTACCTGGCGGTGTACTGGTAATATGCTTTACCACTGACAGTGCTCCATTGGGATCAATTTGGTATGTCGAGATGGTGCCGCTTAAAGTGTTGGTAATGTATGCAAAACGTTCATCTCTCGTTGTTACAACCCAACAAGCAGTCATATAACCGCTTGGTACAGAACCGCTGAGCACCTGAAGGATACCGTCATTGCTCAATGAATAAGATGACAACGCATTTGAAACAGCTTCTGTAACTAAGAGGATTCCGGACGATAGAAAATATGCACCCAATGGCCCTTGACCATAAGAATCATTAACGATCGGCCCTGTAAGCGTACCCTTTTGATTCACATGAAATACACTTAGATGGTTTGAAGTAAGCTCGGATACAAGGATTTTGCTACCGTCAGGAGTGAAGAGAACCTGAGCCGGCTGAGCATTGACGGTACTGAGAGAATAGATGGATTCGGGAATAGGAGTAAGCCGTCCGTTTTCATCTATGCGAAAACCAGTGATATTGGAAGCAAAATTGTTAGCGGCATTCCCTACATTGGAAACATAGACAATATTACCAAACACATCTACGCTGTTGGGCTGAGCACCTCCTGATGGCCTCACATCCATGAAAACAAGTGCTCCGGAGTCGGTTATGATGAAACTACTTATACTATTGTCACCGGCGTTAACAGCAAGTAGGAAACGCCGATCACGAGACAAAGTAAGGGCGCCTTGTGACGCAAGAGGGTCGATGCCATCGTTTGCAGTTGCAGTGGAGACTTCCTTTGAACCAGTACCTCTACCATGAGTTGGGTATGCAGCCACAAATGTGAGCATTCCATTCATGTCCCTGTAAAAGGCAATGATTTGATTCATTACTTCATTATTTGTCATCATGTACACCATACTTACACGCTCACGAAAATAATTGTTGATAATCTGCATTTTATGACTCTCCTCCTTTGCATAATTTAATATGATTCTTTTACCCTTTAAATTCCACAAATCGATGTAAATTATTTTACAAACAGAGGTGGACTATCATCCCAATTATCCCACTATCCTGACCCTTTAGTTGCATAAAGTAAAAGCTGCCTTAAAGACAGCTCCGGCCTTCAGCACGCACCCGTTAGTTTAAGAACAAACCTTCACAATCTCCACTGAGTAATCCCTATTTGAACATAAAACAAAAAAAGACACTAAATATTTTTCTCACTATTTCTTCGGACTGTAACATGATTTCTTTCATTTTTACACTAAATGCGCAAATCGATGTCAAATGTATAATAAATCGAAACCTATTAATTCAACTCAACTAGTAGAAAAGATTTATCATAATAAGACAAAAATAATCTAAAACGATGCTTTAACTTTCAGCATATCGGTTCGATCTTTACCATCCTTCATTTTAGCCTTTACGAATCAATCCCAGGTCTTTTTTTTATTCATTTAGTGAATCAATCAAAAAAGATTAAATGCATATCACTGTCAGTTCTTGATTTCGCAAAAAATTCAGCTTCATTTCCTCCATCTACAAATTTACCAATACCCCAGAAATACCCACATTTCCCTCGTTCTATATATCTTGTTCCTACATAATCATTATAACTATCAGGATCGTACTCCCATAATTCAACTTTTAACTTTCCTGCTGGACCCACGTAAGGATCGCGACAAATCTTATAATCTCCACCAGTAGAGTCATACACATGACTTTCAGCACCATTAGAATAAAGAGTTTCTTCTCCTAAGTAATCCCATCCACTTGCAAATGTAGAAGAAGGGACCAACAACGCAGCTACCAATGCCACGACACTCATTATTAACTTTTTCATGCTCATTCTTCCTTTCCCGTTTTGATTTAATAAAATTATGCTCCATATAATATGTTGCTTTGAAAAAAGTTTGATTAAAATGGATTCTTTTTGTAGCTTTGAAACAAAGTTTAATCAAATTAAAACAAGAAACATTGATAAATGAATAAATAAAAGAGCATGTTTTGAAAAAAGATGAATCAACACATGCCCTTATAATATTTAATTGGATTATTCTTTTATAAAAAAGATCGATCATTTTTGTGTATTCCTTAATGAACTAAAGCACCCGTTAGTTTAAGTACAGTCCTTCACAAACTAACTTTTGAATAAGAAAAAGAGGTGCCGCAGCTACCTTCGTTGTTCTATTCAAGCCCCCTATAGTTTAAATGCGATTATTCACAAATATCCATTTTTATTCATGCCCTATTTACTAATAACGATCGATAATTTATAGTTTGCATACTTGTTTAACTCTAATAAAAATTGATTTAACGCTTCATTACTTGTAAACCTGCACTCCAAAAGATAACAGCTATCTCCACTGATTTTATAATTATTGATGACATACCCCTCCTTTGTTTGGATAAATGAGAGATAAGGTTGATGGTGTGTACCTTCTATATAGATATTGATAAAGGCATACGTAAAGCACCCTAATTTCGCTTGATTTACTTTAATGCTATATCCCTCAATAACCCCATTGTCCTCTAATTTCTCCACTCTAGCTGCGGCTGCTGGTCCTGTTAAGTGAACTCTCTCCCCTAATTCTTTCATCGTAATCCGGCTATTGCTACATAACTCCTCTATAATTCGCTTATCTGTTTGATCCATCTGAACGTCAACTCCTTTCAATAATAAAGTCAAACGCCTAAAACACTTTATTTTATCTGTGTATTTGAATGCTGCTCATATTATACACTTAACACTGTTAGGAAACACACATGAAAAGAAAGGGAGTTGTAAAGATGAAGATTACACAAATTCGAAATGCAACGATAGTTGTAGAATATGCAAATAAAAAGTTTTTAATTGATCCTATGTTAGCAGAGAAAGGTACGTACCCATCTTTCCCTGGTACGATTAGGCAAGATCAAAACAATCCTTCAGTGAGTTTACCAACCTCTGTTGACGATATTATTAGTGGAGTTGAAGCAGTCATTGTGACTCACTTACACTTAGACCATTTTGACGAGGCAGCGCAAAGACTATTACCAAAAGATATTAAAATGTTCGTTCAAAATGAAGAAGATGCAAAGGAAGTCCAAAATACCGGGTTCCAAAATGTAGAGGTATTAACAAAGGACACTGTCTTTGAAGGCATCCAATTAGTTAAAACAAGAGGCGAGCATGGAAGAGGAGAAGAACTATTAAAGCGTATGGGGGAAGTATGTGGCGTTGTCTTTAAACATCCAAGTGAAAAAGCATTGTACGTAGCTGGTGATACAGTCTGGTATGAAGGTGTACAGGAAGAATTAGATACCCATAAACCAGATATTATTGTCGTCAATGGTGGAGATAATCAATTTATAGAATATGGTTCTCTCATTATGGGAAAAGAAGACATCTATGAAGTACACAAGGCGGCTCCTAATGCTAAGGTTATTTCTGTTCATATGGAAGCTGTTAACCATTGGACACTATCTAGAGAAGAATTAAAAAACTTTAGTAAAGAAAAAGGATTCTCAAGTAATATTTTAGTACCAGAAGATGGTGAATCCTACAAATTTTAATATGAACACCGACAAATAGTGTCACGTTCCTATTTAAAAATAAGAAATAGAAGAAGCTCATAATTATCGAAAATTTAATTATGAGCTTCTTCTAATGACGATATAAATGAAATGTTCCAAGGATAACAAAACAAACATGAAAAGCTACAAGGATATTTCGTTAGGAGGGTAAGGTTTATGACAATGTCAGCAAAAGATACAAATTCCTCAACACAGCAGCCTATATGGTTGCAAGAATATATTGATTCACCAGAAAGACAAATACAGCTTTATAAAAAAACATTAAGAATTTTGATTCTTACACAAATCTTTGGGGGAGCAGGACTTGGAGCCGGTATAACAGTAGGAGCGCTTCTTGCACAAGACATGCTAGGGACTGAAAATGCGGCAGGAATTCCAACTGCCCTATTTACTTTAGGTTCTGCAGGAGCTGCCCTACTTATAGGCCGGTCTTCACAACGTTTTGGCCGTAGAGCAGGACTTGCAGGTGGTTTCCTTGCAGGTGGGTTAGGTGCTATTGGTGTTATAATTGCATCTTTAACCAACAGCATCCCACTTTTATTTATTTCTCTTTTTATTTATGGAGCTGGTACGGCGTCTAATCTACAAGCGCGATATGCAGGGACAGACCTTGCAACAGATAAACAAAGGGCAACTGCTGCAAGCATGGCCATGGTTTCCACTACCTTGGGTGCTGTAGTTGGTCCTAACTTGGTCAATAGAATGGGAGAATTTGCGGATTCAATTGGTGTTCCAACCTTGGCTGGCCCCTTTATCTTGTCAGCAGCTGCTTTTATTATTGCCGGATTATTTATCTTAATTTTTCTTCGTCCAGACCCTTTGGTTGTGTCTACAGCTATTGCGAATGCTAAGAAAAAAGACGCTACCGCACAGACAGGGACAAATTTAAAGAATGCTACCATAAACAAAAAGGGTGTTGTTGTAGGGGCTGTAATTATGATTTTGACTCAATTTGTCATGGCAGCCATTATGACAATGACACCAATTCATATGGGACATCATGGTCATGGTTTGGGAGAAGTAGGATTAGTTATAGGTTTCCATATAGCAGCTATGTACCTTCCTTCACCATTGACAGGTATACTGGTAGATAAGCTTGGCCGTATTACTATGGCTGTTGCTTCTGGTGCTACACTCCTAGCCTCTGGATTGGTGGCAGCTTTTGCACCGGTAGGTTCAATGCCACTGCTTACTCTGGCGTTAGTACTACTAGGTTTGGGCTGGAACTTTGGTTTAATAAGTGGGACTGCTCTCATTATAGATTCAACACACCCATCTGTCCGTGCAAAAACACAAGGATCAGTCGATGTCCTATTTGCATTGTCAGGAGCAGCTGGTGGGGGGGTATCAGGAATGGTAGTCGCTCATTCTAGTTTTGCAGCATTATCACTTTCTGGAGCCATTCTGTCACTAGTGCTTATTCCTGTAGTTGTTTGGTCTCGGAAAAGTCCAAGCAAAGAGCTATGATAGAAAAGTTTTTATTAATACTTTATTTCTTGAATAGTTAGACTAATGTAGATATATCCCTATATAGTAAATTTAAAATCTAATTAACAAGGCAGCTTTCAGCAAGAAATTGAAAGCTGCCTTTATTCATATAGGAAGGTAACTTATATAAAACAAAACATCTTATAGATAGAAAAAATCTTTATATTAATTTATAAGGGTTTACAGAATGTTAGTTTACTTTAACCTAACCCAAGTTACGTAAAGTATTATGCCTAACTTTAATGTCTTGTTACGTAACAGAAAAACTACTGTACGGGAGCAGTAGTTTTTTCTATTTTTAAGCTTTATACACGTTAACATAATCACTCCTATTAGAACCTGACCAAAACAAAACCCCTTGGCTTCCAAGGGGTTTCACATCGTCCATTTTTATAGTTTATACAGGATTTTATACACCCTTGATGAATCATCGTTTTCGGCTTATAAAGAAGCCTAGGAGCTGTATAAGAAAATGAGGTTTTATGGAATCTCTTGTTGAACTAACCTGCCCCGTTAGTTCCATAAGAAAAAGCTGCCTTAAAGACAGTTCCGATTTTCAGCTAACGCACCCGTTAGTTTAAGTACAAACCTTCACAATCTTGCTAACCTGCCACGTTAGCTTAACAATGAAAACAAACTACAATACAAATACCATAGAAGCCATAACTAAAAATGGAAATAAAACAATTAGCAATATTGATACTCCTGTCTTCCAATTATTTTTTATTTGAAGTAATTCCTTCTTAGCCTTTTCCTTATTTTTAAGCGACCATATAATAATTCCGACCCAATAAATTGCTAAAAATATATAACTTGAAGTATCCATAAAATCACCTCTTATAACAATTTTCCGTAATCACTGTTTAACAATCATTCTTTCACAAATCTGCCCCGTTTGTTCAATAAGAAAAAGCTGCCTTAAAGACAGCTCCGATTTTCAGCTAACGCACCTAATAGCTTAATAAGACTTTATTTAATATTTAATTTTCTTTTTAAAAGAAGTTACAGATAGACGTTCTGTCACATTTGTTTCTCCTGTAATTGAGAAACCATTTTTTTCATAGAAATTTATTGCTGGTGTATTTTTAGAACCCGTTGATACTATTATTGTTTCAATATCTTCCTCATTGTTTTCAATGAATTCTAATAACATTTTGGAAATTCCTTTTCTAAAATGTGTTGGATGAACCATTAGACGATGTATATCGATTACACCTTTTTCAACTTTTATAGAAATGACTCCACTTAACTCTTCATGTAAGTAATACCCATAGAAAGTTTCACCGGATTGTTGTAACGTGTCAACTGTATCTTTTAATGGCGGTATTTCATAAAAATGAATTAACTCTGCCTCTACCATATAAGAAGGTAATTGAATGTTTAATACTTCCTCAGCTAATTTAGGATTAGTTATATCGATTTTTTTTATCAAAGTTGTTCTCCTTTTAATTTCTTCTTAAACGAACCTGACACCGTTAACAAAATAAGTATTGTAATCCATTAGTTATTCTTTAACTTCGGATATAAATCCTTCTTCAACTAACCTGCCCCGTTAGTTGAACAAGGGTATTTTTTTTCTCTAATTTGAATGTATGATTATGTATAGAATCGTACATTAAAAAGGCCCCCAATTTGGGGGCCTTTTCATTTAATTTATTTTCTTTTTATAAATATAATTCAATATTAGGAACATTAATTACTTCTAGAACTGTGCATTGCTCTCCGGCGGTCGTGCAGTACCATTAGGATAATTATTCCCATCATCACTCCCAAGACGCTACCTAACTCGGTGGTTAGTACATATGCAAGTGGGTACTCTAGAGCAGGTTGTGCATCGGGGCGAGTGGCGGACAAGCGGTTAAAGAGGTTATAAGAGAACAGCATTCCCGACGAGATCCATGCTGCTGCCATAGGAGGGAAGAACCTCTTCGACCCGCGGCGGGTGGTCAGTACCAACAAACCCCACGCCCCCGCGAAGGCCCACACACCGGTACTCAACGACAATAGGTGCCACCATAAATCGCGGTTATCCAACATAGCTGGGTTGATGCCAATAGTTCCACCAATCGCCCAGAATAGCTTAATAAATCCAAGCAGGATACAGCCAGCCGCGACAAGCCTAGCCAAGGTGATATGCAGTTTCTGGCTGTTGCCCGGGAGTAATTCAATGTCGATTGGATCAGTAAATGCCTCTGGCCAACGCGCTTTAGCGTATCCAGCTAAGGCGAAAGGTAGGCAGATGCCGACTCCAACCAGTGAGACCATTACGAAAATCTGCTCATATACCCAAACGTTGGCAGCTCCTGCCTGCTGATCGCGTATCATAGCAGCAGGACCAAGCACAGGTGCCAGCAACAGCATAGGAATAAGTAAACCAGTACCTACCCAGACGGGCAAGGCAACCAACCAGGCGGGCAGTCGCTCACCCCATGTCATGCTAAACGCCAATGCTAACAGGATACCAACTGCAGCTAGAACCATTGTTACTGCGTTTGCAGTGCGCCAACTTGGGTCGCCCATTTGTTCGGTCGGCATAAAGAGACCGAAAGTCCAGGCGATTTTGATTAACAGATAAGGCATTACTGCTATAGCGGCACCATAACCCCAAAATCTACGTTTCTTCATCAAATGTGAAATTGGCTGCTTTTTCATTAATGTCATGAGGTCACCTCGGCCGCCAGACCAGTGAGTTCGTAAATCTCTACCTCTACAATGAACAGAGCGCTTCCAATTAAACTCTTATTTTTATTTCTATTTATAACTATAAATAAACACCCCTTAAGAATTATAATTTAAACTGTTTTAGTTTTAATGAATCATAGGACTTTTCACGAAGATAATCATTTCCCCCATTACTCTCACCATCAATACCCTAAAAACTGCTCTGCTCGCTTTAATTTTAACATAATATTCCAATTAAAAATCCCTTATTCTAAAAAATTGACACAAGAAGATCGTCTTCATTGACGACCTTCTTGTGTCAATTCTTCTTGAACTATCCTGCCCCGATAGTTGCATAAAGAAAAAGCTGCCTTAAAGACAGCTCCGAACTTCAGCTAACACAACCTTTAGTTCAAGATCTTTATTTGACTTGACTACCCATCAAAATATCTTTTAACTGGTTTACACTTTTGACAATATGAGTAGGGTTAGAATGACTTAGTTCTTCAAATGAACCATATCCATAAGTTACTCCAATAGAGTTAATTCCAGTATTATTTGCACCAATAATATCGTGCTTCCTGTCGCCAATCATAATAAAGTCACTAAGCGTATGTTCCTTATACTTATCTAGTATGTATTGAATTATTTCAGTTTTTGACGCTCTTGTTCCATCAAGGTTACTACCGACAATAAGTTCAAAATATTGGTCAATATTAAAGTACTTTAATATTTGTTCAGCAAATACAGTAGGCTTTGAAGTTGCTACAACTAAAGTAAATTGTTGTTCTTTTAACGATTTCAATAGTAATGCAATATTTGAATATAACTCATTCTCAAACATTCCCTTTTCCTTAAACCTCTCCCTATATAATTCAATTGCTTTTTGTGTGTTTTTCTCGTCAAAATCGTAATATTCAGCAAATGAAGCTTGTAGTGGTGGACCTATAAAACATTCAAGTTTATCAATGTCAGGCTCAACAATGTGCATTTTTTGTAATGCATATTGAACCGATTTAGTTATTCCTACCTTGGGGTCAGAAAGTGTTCCGTCTAAATCAAATAAAATTATTTTGTATTTATCCATATTAAACTCCCTTATTATATCGAATAGTCACCCTAATTTTACCACAGTAAATACAAATAAGTTCCAAATCTTGTTGAACTAAACTGCCCCGTTAGCTCCATAAGAAAAAGAGCTGCCAAAGCAACTCCCTTAATGAAGTAAAGCACCTGTTAGCTTAACAAGGTATATATAGATTTTTTTTTACTTTAATGTATGTTCATTCGAATATAGGACGCATAAAGCTTCTCTCATAACTTAAAATACATTTAGTCTCTTCTGCAAATTTATATGCTTCTTGACATTCTGCATCCAATGCCATTTTTACTCGGTACTCTTCATATGCTGCTAAACTTGGGAAAGTGAATAATGCAAAAGCAATATTATTAGCACCCTCATGTGGAAGGAAATAACCCTGATGTGTACCGCCTAATTTATTAACTAATCGAATCCACATCTTACCGTATTCCTCGAACTCATTTAATTTATATGGGTCAATAACATATTTCAAATAGCATGTAACCATTTTAATCCCCCTAAAAAATCTATTTTTTTCCATAACAACATATAATTCGACTAACCTGCCCCGCTAGTACAATTGGTTACTCCATGTACTTCCACCTCTTTATCCTACTAGTAATTCAATCAAACTCCACCCTCTTTCGAGGTGTAGCTTTTAAATAAAGTTTAATCAAAAATATCTCGCAAACCCACATTTTACGATAAATAAAAAGAATCTATTTTGAAAAAAGATTGATCAAAATAGATTCTTATCCAGAATATTACAGTTTGATTTTTATAAAATATTTTAATCAATTTCAGTGTATCTAAAGTTTATTCTGCCTTCTCGAATTGAATGTGCCAGCTCTCCATGACTTTCCCGGCCGGGCTGATCTCTGAAACAAGCCTATGCTTCACCGGCGTGTGTTCGGTCCCGGATGGGTTGATGGACAGAAGCATTAGCTGAAATATTTGCCGAATTAGCCATCAGCGCGCCTACTGGATCATCCATCCTGCAAGATCGGACGGACCGGCCGGCTTCTTATTGTTGGCGGAGCCGTCGCGTGGACGAAGCATGCCGCCAACGAGACGAAGTCCCTGTTTCCTCGTCATGAATCGTCCGATCTGCGTACCTACATAATTCTGTGTACCTGGAACGACATACAGCTTCCCGTCCTTCAATGCCCGAAGCGCAACTTCCACGACTCGCTCCGGTGTGTCTTTCTTACCGACGGCGGCTTCTTCCGTGCCTACGACGTTGAAGAAGCCGGTGTCCGTCGCTCCGGGACAAAGCGTGAGAAATTGGACGCCACTGTTGCGGTTTTCCCACCACAAGGCTTGGGTAAACGACAAGACGAAGGCTTTCGTTGCTCCGTATACGGCCATATAGGGAAGGGGCTGAAATCCGGCGGTCGATGCGACATTGATAACGGCCCCGGAGTTTCTACACAACATATCCGGCAAGAACAAGTGCGTCATATCTACAACAGCGGCAACATTGAGCATGACTTCCTCATGCTGACGCACGCCTGACACTTGTTCAAACAAACCGTGCGTGGCAAAGCCTGCGTTGTTAACCAGCAGTTCGATCTCTAAATTCAGAAGTTGACATTGCCGATATAACTCGCCTGGCGCGCCCTCTTTGCCAAGATCGGTAGGAATCACCTCGACCTTGACGCCGTGCTTCTTTCTAAGCTCCGATGCCAGGTTCTCCAGCTTGTTTTTCGATCGGGCTACGAGTACAAGGTCGCCACCCTCTTTGGCCAATTGTCGGGCGAATTGCTCTCCGATGCCGGATGAAGCTCCCGTGACAAGTGCCCAATTTCCTTTTATGTTCATTGTGCAACTCTCCTATCTACTTTTTTATAATTAGGAAACAGTGTTACTTTGTCCTTAAAAATAATTCCTGACTCTCATAAGAGTCAAGAATTGTGATGCGTTCCGGTAACACTGTTTCCGTTTGAAATCATTGTAACTAAGCTTTTTAAGAAAGTCAACATCGTTTTTTGAATCGTTGGTTTTTGGCATCCCTCGCAACATTGACAACGGTCCGACAATTATATTAAAATTCCTGTTAAGAGCTGGAAACATTGTTTCTTATCAAAAATGTATTAATTGAGGGTGATAGCGATGACAGACCAAAATAATTCCTTCGATGCAAATACGCAAAAGTTGGAAACGTATCAGGAGGCTCGCTTGAAAAATATTGAAAATCTTCGAAAGCTCGTCGTCGATGCTGCGGCAACGATTTTGTACGATGAGGGTCCTGAAGCTGTGACGGTGCGTAAAGTTGCGCAGAAGATGAATTGCTCTACCAAAATCATATACAACCTGTTTGTCAATAAAGATGGACTGGCTCAGCAGCTTTATCTCGACGGCTGCAGGCTTCTCGCCAACGAATTCGAGGGAACGCCACGCGCTGACGATCCGATGCAGCAGCTGTTTAATTTAGGCGAAACCTTCTGGCAATTCGGACAGCGTTACTCCGGTTATTACAAGCTGATGTTCGGAGGAGCCTTCTCGGATTTCAAACCAGACGAGGAGAGCATACACGGCACCGTAACAGCCATGCGGCAATTGTTGACGGTAATTGGTAATGCGCAAGAGCAGGGACTGATTACCGGTCCGTATGACACGGAAACCGTCGTCCGTATCTTCTGGGCGTCGCTCCACGGTGTTATCCATCTTTACATGTGCGGACATTTTGGAGATGTGCAGTCCGCACATGCCGTTTACAAGCAAACGTTGTCTTTGGTTGTCGGTTCGTTATTTTCGAGTTGAGGCTTCTGGAGAGGAAAAAAAGCACCTTATGGTGTCTTTTCTTTATTTTTTTAAAACGTCGCAACTTTATTTCAAAACGACACGAGGGTATTTTTTTAATACAAGCAACCTTGATAAATGAATAAATAGAAAGGGCATGTTTTGAAAAATATTAATCAAAACATGCCCTTATACTATTTAATTGGATTATTCTTTTATAAAAAAGATTGAACATTTTTATGTTCCTTAATGAACTCCCTCAGTTTAATAGATAATGCTCACGAATACTCGCTTATTCGCAGGATTTC